>CAYWMZ010000199.1:0-5063 GCA_964459485.1 uncultured Desulfocapsa sp.
ATCGCGAATATATCGATGAGATAGACCAGTGGCAGGGGCAGTATGATGCCATTGTCTCCACCGCCTGTGGCGTTGGGGTGAACTTTATCTCTAATCTGCGTAAGGATACCATGGTCTATCCCGCACTGAACACCACCTTCTTTGGTGGTTCTGCCGAACAGGGTGAATGGACAGAACAGTGTGCCGGATGTGGTGACTGCGTCCTGCACCTTACAGGCGGGCTCTGTCCCGTGGCCCGCTGTGCAAAGAGCCTCATGAATGGCCCCTGTGGTGGTTCTGTGGATGGGAAATGTGAGATTGATAAGGATGTGGAGTGTATCTGGCAGTCCATCTATGATAGATTGGAATCTTTTGACAGATCCGCCCAGATGGAGGTGATTGCTCCCATTCGTGACTGGTCCAGTGCGGGACACGGCGGACCACGCAAGATTGTGCGTGATGACCTCACCGTCTAATCTTGCTAAAGATAGATCCTTTGACTCATTTCAAGGGAAGTAATAAAAATCGCTTTTACACCATCGGGTGTGGAAGCGATTTTTTTTTCAGGCTATGGTGACCATATGGACAACACAAAGACCAAGAGTATTCCGCTTCAAGAGGCTCAGGAGATAATTCTGGCACAGTGTTGTACCCAGGCAAAACTCCATGGCCGCCAGGAAGAACATGTTGGCCTGGGTGCCTGCCTGGGACGATATCCCGCCCACCCCCTCATAGCGTTGAATGAACTACCAGGGTTTGATCAATCTCTGAGGGATGGCTATGCCCTTGCTAAACCCATTGATACTGAAGGTTTGAACAGGTTCTATACGGTTGTTGATGAAGTTCCTGCAGGAGATACCAGAGAACTTCATATGGCGCCGGGCCAGGCTGTACGCATTATGACTGGAGGGCTTGTTCCGCACAATGCGGTTCAGGTTGTGCCAAAAGAGCACTGCCAAGAGACAGCTGCAGGAGTGGTTGTTGAGGACTCTTTTCTAAAGACGAAAAAGGGTTTTATTCATAGCGCAGGGAGTGATGTTAAACAGGGACAACTCCTTGCCCCCATGGGGCAGGTCATAACTCCCGAGGAGCAGATACTCCTTGCAGGTGTGGGCTATGAAACCCTGCCCCTTGTGAACAGACCGCACTTAAGCTTTTTCTGTACCGGTTCTGAACTCCTCTCAGCCAGTGAAGAGAAACTGCCTGGGCAAAAGTTTTCAGCCAACAGCCATCTTTTGCAGGGTCTTATCCAACGTTGCGGTGCAATTCTAGTGGCTCAGGAGACGGTGGTCGATGACCCGGATCAGGTGGCAGGGCTGCTGAAGTATCTTTGCAAATCCGATCCCGATATAGTCGTCAGTACTGGTGGCATGGGCCCTGGCAAGTATGATCTTGTTGAAGCGGCATTTCGTGATCTGGGAGGAGAGGTGCTATACAACGGACTCTGCCTACGCCCCGGAAAGTTCACCCTTTTCGGGACACTGGGCAAGACTCTTTTTTTCGGGCTGCCAGGGCCGCCTCCGGCAGTAAATCTCCTCTTTGCCGAACTTGTCGTTCCGGCAATTCTGGCACTTCAGGGGGATATGGCTCCATTTCCAAGGAGCATAGAGGCGTGTCTGACAGAAGATCTGGTCTTGCCCAAGAGAGGGCTTGCCAGATTCAGACGCAGCTGTCTGCAATATGATGGCGGGCGTTGTCTGGTTCGTCCTGCCCGGCGAGATGAGGTTGCAAATTGTAATATTTTCTGTCCGGCATCCGCTGAAGGCCTGTTGCGTGGCGACTTGGTGCAGGTGCATCTCTATCACTCCTTCTGACACGATGGGCAGAAAAAACTGGCCCGCCCTCCTATGGATTTTTTCAAAACTGTATTGCCGCAATTTATGCAATCATCACCATCCTTGCCATAGATCTGGAAGTTCACTTGAAAATATCCACCCTGTCCTGAGGCATCAACGAAATCACTGATGGTGGAACCGCCGCACTCTATGGCATGCTTCAAGGTTTTACGAATGACCCGGAGTAGTGAGCCCCATTCTGTCTGGGAAAGAGATGAGGCCGCCCGTTCAGGGTGAATGCCAGCCCGAAACAGGGCTTCATTGGCGTAGATATTACCAATCCCGGCAATTATATGGTTGTCCATGAGGAATTTTTTGATGGCAATCGTTCTATTGGCGGCGCGGAACCTGAGATACTTTGCGGAACAGGATCTGGCAAAGGGTTCCGGCCCGGTGTCTGCAAAGAATTCTTTTTCCAGTTGGACGCTATTGGTGGCGGCAAGAAGATGTACTGCCCCAAAGCGTCGGGTGTCATTAAAGCGCAGTTCCGTGTTGTTATCCAGGAGCCAGCAAACATGGTCATGTTTTTTCAGGGGCGATTTCGGAGTGAAAATTCCCATATTTCCTGTCATTCCAAGATGAAATATCAGTGAGTTGCTGGTGTCAGTCCTGAGAATAAGGTACTTTGCTCTGCGGCTCAGGGATATAATTCTACTGCCCGTGAGTTCCGTCTGCATTGCACTACAGGGTACGGGGCTACGCAGCTGTTTGCCGGAACAGCGCACCGCAATAATTGTTCTTTCCACAATGTGAGGCCGGAGCCCCTGACAGATGACTTCTACTTCGGGGAGTTCTGGCATATTGGTTCTCCTCTGAGTTATAGCTACTGCTTTTCACAGCAGAGGGCGATACCATAGGCATCGTTTTGCATTCCTGAAACCACCTGAAATACGCTATTGTAGCGCCTTGTCTCAGCAAAGAAGAGCAGGGCAGTCTTTGAATCTTTGGCAATGACTCTTTCTAGACGAAGATCGAGGAATCCAGGCATTCCTGTGGAGCTGAGCATCTTTTTTAAGGCCTCTTTGCCGGCCCAAATAAGTGACAGCTGGTCGGAATGGGAACGGTTGGGCAGGGTTTCCTGGAGGAGCTGTTCTTCTGTGGAGACGACGAACTTTTCTCTTACCTTGATGAGGCTAGGAGACTTGTATTGAATGTCAATTCCACAAGGCTCAGTGGCACAGAGGGCAGTGGCAAATGCCTTGGAGTGGCTGATGGAAAGTTGTGGAAACAAAAAAGTTTCACCCTGGCCTAGATTGGAAAAAAAAGGTTTTCCAGATTCCTGAGAGAGAATGGCAAAGGACTTGGCGGCAGGCTGAGGGGAGCCTTGCCCCTGGAGTTGAGAGAAGAGCTTGAGGCCCTGTTTGGCACAGATCCTGCCTCCTAACCATTCTGTGTTTCGTTTTTTGTATTTAAAACCGATAAGTTGTTCATGTTCCTGCGGGTGTAGCCACGCTGCTGTGGTCTTGGGGGAAATATTGTCAATACGGTTTAGGTCAAGGATGGCTACGGTGGGCTGGCAGTGAGAAAAGCACTCTCTTGTCATGGAGAGGAGGCTGCTTCTTAAGGGAAGAAAGTCTTTGTCCTGGTAAACTTGATCGGTTAGCAAAATTTATCTCCTTGCATTTTTAATCATTTCTGCTAACCCTATCTGGCAGGGATTATACTATGATTTGTTTTTCTGGGACGGAGGAACCGATGTCCACCGCTTTACACCTGACAGGAGTTGATTTTGTTGTCATGGCTTTGCTGCTGCTGCTGACAATTCGTGGCCTGTGGATTGGATTCCTGGGTCAGATCACCACTCTTGTGGCCCTGTTGGTCTCTTATCTCATTGCTGGTCAGTATCATGACAAACTTTTTCCATTTTTACGAGGTCTAACGGAGAATGCCCACACAGTTTTTTGGGTCTCCTATGCGATCCTTTTTGTTCTGGCCTACTTGGTTACCATGCTTCTGGGCAAGGGGCTGGCTAAGGTGGTGGAACTCACTATTGCCGGTTGGTTTGATAAGCTGCTGGGCGGGATATTGGGGATTTTGAAGGCCGTAATCTTGATCGTTCTGCTCAATATGCTCCTCTCAGGTCTCCTTGCCCCGGAAAATAGTATGCTGAGAAAGAGTAAGTTTTCTCCCTCTATCAATCAGGCCACCGATATCTTTCGATCGTATATAAAGAATGCTAGTTTGCGCAAGTCCTTTTCACAGAAAAAACCAGCCATTGCAGAGAAGAATCCAGGTCAGCAGCAAGCCCCGGTAGATGGTGTCCGTCCCTTTGTCCCCTCCTCTTTTCCCCAGAAATAGTTTAGCGTAGTTTACGATAAAAGGCCGCCAGCCTTTCAGGGTGAATCTTGAGATAATATCCCAGAATCATGAGTTGGTTGATCAGGGTGGTACGAACGGGACCCAGTTGCTGCCAACGTCTGTTCGAGGTTACCACAGAGTGTGGTATGATTCTCACCTTGCCCCGTTTTCCAGCTTCTTTTACCAGTATAAAATCCTCCATAATCGGCACCTCAGGAAAACCGCCAAGTCTCATGAAATCGGTTCTGCGCATACAGAGTCCCTGGTCACCATAGGGGAGATTGAAAAGACGGGAGCGAATATTGGCCATGTGAATGATAAAGCTGAGCAGTGGGCCGCTTGGGAGGACGCTGAGTTTGAAAGCGGTCAGGATGGTCTCCGGGTCTTCCATATGGTGGAGAATAGCTCCTGCAAAATTGGGGGGGAGCAGGGTGTCACAGTGGAGGAAGAGGAGGATTGGTGCAGTGGCGTGTTCTGCCCCCGTATTGAGCTGTTTGCCACGGCCGCCAGACCCCGTTTCGCAATAGACCCGAAAACCGAGCTTGGCAGCAAGCGCCCTTGTCCCATCACTGCTGCCGCCATCCACCACAATAAGTTCCTTTACCAGATGTGCAGCTCCTTGCAAGGCTGGAAGGTTTTTGGCTTCATTGAGGGTGGGGACTATAATGGAAATATTTGAGGTCTTCAGGGGTGTCGATGTCATGGAGTGTGGGAAGTGTATGGGGGCTGAGCGTCAGCTTTTTTACCCTGTTGAGTGTCTCTTGCAAAACAGTATCACTGCCCCAAGAAATATTCCTGAAGAGTTCTGAGTAGCTCTGCCTGGCAAGATTTTTTGCAACGCCAATAAGATAGTATCCCCCATCGTGAGCGGGGCCGATAACCAGGTCACTGTTCTTAAGTGCAGTCAGGGCCTCACTAAGGATAGTATCATCAATATCCGGGCAGTCTGAT
>CAYWMZ010000200.1:0-5043 GCA_964459485.1 uncultured Desulfocapsa sp.
GTACTGAGCCCCGGACAGTCAAAGCCCTCTCCGATGAGTTGCAAGGTGGCCACCAAGACCCTGATCCTCCCGGCCTGTAACGATTCCACAATCCTGCTTCGCAGTTCCTGGGATGTCTTTCCGGTGAGCAGGGCAACCTTCAACCCAGCCAGGGCCAGCCCCTCCTCTAAAACCTGACAATGTCCCACCCTGTCTGACACCACCAACTGAATTCCACTGCCGGATTTTTGACTCTCTGCGGTCACATCGTCTATGATCTGCCGATTGCGTACTTCGTCCCTGACCAGGGCCGCAATCAGGGGCTGATAGTCCCCCCGATAGGCGTATTCAAATATGGTTGGCCTCCGCAGCAGTACTGGCTTTACGATGGCCCCGCTGGCCTGAAGCTCTTCCTGATCCACCTTGTGGAAACAGTCCCCCATAAAAAAGTTAATCAGCTTTGTCAGGCCCTCATCGCTGCGAAAGGCTGTGGCTGAAAGGCCGAGAAGATAGTGACCACTAAAACTACTCACCACATCAGTAAAGAGGGAGGCTGGTACCCGGTGGCACTCATCCACGACCAACTGCCCAAAACAGGGTGCAAGCTCTTTTATTCGTTTCCTGGCACTGTTGACAATGGCTACGGTAACAGACTCTGTTTCAAAATGACCATCCCCAACCAGGCCCGCCGTACATCCTAAAAATTGTTGAATCCGTTCCTGCCACTGGTATAATAGTTCTTTGGTGTGGACCACAATTAGTGTGGGTTGGCGACGGGCCGCAACAATGGCTAAGGCCATCACCGTCTTGCCACTTCCGGTTCCAGCCTCAAGCACCCCGAAGGAGCGTTTTTCAGCAGCCAGTAGCGCAGCCTCCTGATAGGGACGCAGCACACCACTAAAAGTGAAATTCTGTTCAGGAAGCAGGATACGATCATCAACTATCCGGGGCGTCTTCTGCACAAACTCACGGCACAACAGTACCGCCTGATTTGCAAATCCTCTTGGAAAATGCAGACCGCCTGGAACGGATTCGTAGTATTTGAGCTTTGGCTTGAGCGACTTGCCAATCCAACGCCCATACCTTTTGGCAGAGATATATTTAGGATTATCGATGGTGAGACATTCTTTCAGGGCTTGTTCCAGGGGACCTGGAATATCCTGAAGCAAACAATCGGAAGCAACGGTAAGACTTGGCATACATACACTTTTCAATTGATTATCTTAGTGCTCTGTGGCATTTCTAAGATCAGTCGCCACTCAGCAAGCCCAGCAAACTGCCATTAGATATGCCAAACACCCTAGCCCACATTGGAATACAGAGCCCGCTCAGTAAACTCGGCCTACCCAAGGCACCCTTGCAGTGGATTATGATCGGCTGCATTATTCCCGATCTGCCCTGGATTTCCCAACGAATCCTCGCCGTGCTTGCACTGGGTAGTCCGCTGGATCTCAGACTCTACAGCGTCACCCAGGCGAGCCTTGCCTACTGCCTGCTCCTCTCCTTAGCCCTCGCCATGCTGACCCGCAGGAGCAAAACAATATTTACAGTCCTGGCTGGCAACAGCCTACTCCACCTCCTGCTGGATGCAAGTCAGAACAAGTGGGGCAACGGGGTAAATCTTCTGGTTCCATTTTCATGGAAGTCTTTAAGTTTCAATCTGTTCTGGCCCGAACACTTCTCCAGCTACCTCTTTGCCGCTCTGGGACTTACAGTCTTCCTCTTCCTCTGGCCCAAGGCCATTCACGAGGATATCTTTCTTCAAAAACCTGGGAGAAAAAAGACCGTCGTCGCCCTCAGCTGCCTTCTCCTCTACTTTGCCTCTCCTGTTCTCCTGAGCCAGGCGGCCTACAGCGCCAATGTCCATTACGGCAAAACCCTGAACAACCGGCAAGAGCGGTGCGGAAAAGAACTGGAATTAGACCGGGCCGTTTACGATGCAACACGCCATAAACTTTCATGTTACATGGATAACGACCTAACCCTTACCAATATTCCGACCCTAAACTCCGGAATCGTCTCCATCAGAGGACATTTTCTCAACCCGACCACCATAGAGGTAAAAGATCTCCATGTGCATTCAATTTTCCGCGATCTTGCATCCTACGTCGGACTTATTCTCACCCTGCTCTTCTGGATACACACCCTTATCCATCAACACCGTAACCCTTCAACAATCCTTAGGAATTCAAAATGAACTATAAAGTGTTTCTCACAAGCATCCTACTCCTCCTGCTCCCCATAACAAGCATCCATGCCAAAACCGGAAACGGAGCCATCACCATGAATCTACCCGCGGGCGTGATCCTCAGTGCCATGGAAAAAAGTCTGCCCCTTGATTTTAAACTCGACACCAGCGCTCTGCTGGGATCGGTCTCCATTGACAAGATAGAGAACCTGCAATTTCGCAAAGGCAGCCTCTCCAGCCGTGTCAGCCTCAGCGGACACCAGCTCAACATTGTCACCTCCATAGCCGGTCAGAATCTGCGTATGAAGATCGGCAGCCTCAGCATGAGCTTTCAGTGTGAGGCCACCATCCATTTTGATGCCGCCAGTCAGACCCTGTTTATCAAACCACAGGTCACAGATCTCCAGTCTTCCACGGGCCAGAAGGCTGACATCGCCTCTGCCATAGTCCTTCTCTTTAACAACAGAGAGTTCCCCTTCAAAATCGGCACCCTGAAACCCTTTGTCAAAAATACTGGGAATAAACTCATCAACGTCGCCATGAATATCACTGATGTGAAACTCGAAGAGAATGCACTCTCCCTTCACATCATACCGTACATCACAGTGACACCGCAGATGGATAATGCGCAGAAGAGAACTCCGCAGACAGAGACATCAGCAGGACGGGGTTTAGGAGAGAAGAAATTGCGAGAACAATCTTCAGAAGGCAGCGGCAATGGCGTCAGCCAACTCCTTTAAATCAAATGGCTTACTAATGGCCCCACAAAAACCATACTCCTTATATGCAGCCATCACCGGATCAGTGGAATAACCGCTGACCACAATAATTTTTGCATCCCGATCCACAGCAAGGAGATTTTGAACAGCCTCCTGCCCGCCCATACCACCGGGTATGGTCAGATCCATGAGTACCAGGTCGACAGGGGTGCCAGAGGCTTGCAGCTCCTGATACTTGACAACCGCCTGTTCCCCATTCTCCACCAGTACCACTCCGTGCCCCAACATTGAGAGCTGAGCCTTTGCCACCTTCCGGAGCAGCTCCTCGTCATCCATAACCATGATCAGTTTTGCCCTCACCGCCTTCTCCACCCGCTGAGGCGGCACCACCGCATCCTCTCTGGAAGGCCCGGAAGGCAAACACACATAGAACGTCGTGCCCACACCCGGCTCAGACTGCACCCGAAGGTGCCCTTGATGCTTATTTATAATAGAGTGGCACACCGCAAGCCCCAGACCGCTCCCCTCCTGCTTGGTTGTAAAGTAGGGATCGAAGATCTTATCCTGAATTTCTACAGGAATGCCAGTGCCTGAATCCTGGATTTCGATACAGACAAAGTGTACCCCATTGGTGGGCGCAGGACATGCCACCTCCCCCTCTTTGGCATTGTAGCAACTGATACGAATCTTCCCGCCACGGATCATGGCGTGTTTTGCATTAAGGACAATATTCTGAACCACCTGCCCCAACTGTCCGCTATCCGCCTCCACCACCCTCAGATCCTCAGCAAAGGAATACTCACAGGCGATGCGGGAACCGTGCAATACAAAATCCGCCGATTCCTGAACAAGCTCGTTGAGGGACGTTTTTTCTTTGACAGGATCACCGCCCCTGGAAAAGGTCAGGAGCTGCAGGGTCAGTTTTGTGGCACGCTTTGTGGCCTTCCGGGCCTCCGACAGCAAAGAGACGGCGCCGTCATCCTTTTGAACACGGTAGGAGACCATTTCAATGTTCCCAAGGATCGCCGAGAGGAGGTTATTAAAATCATGGGCGATGCCACCGGCAAGAACCCCCACGGATTCGAGTTTCTTGATCTTGGCCAGTTCTTCATCCCGCTCTTTCTCTTTGGTCACATCACGAAAGACGATGACAACACCTATAACCTCACTACTGCGATCACGAATGGGAGCTCCGCTGTCGGCAATACTTACCTGCCCCCCGCCTTTTGTGATAAGGAGAGTATCTTCAGCCAGGTTGACAGTCTGCCCCAGTTCCAGGACTCTGGAAACGGGACTCCCACAGGCCTCCCGCGTCCTACTGTTAACAATATTGAAAACTTCCCTTGAATCACGGCCGCTGGCGTCATCATTGGACCAGCCGCTGAGATTCTCAGCAACCTTATTAATAAAAACGATTTTACCATGAATATCAGTGGTTATTACACCGTCACCAATGGACCGAAGGGTTACCGCCAGACGCTCTTTTTCTGACGCTAAATGCTCCTCCATCTCCTTTCTGGCAGAGATATCAAGCACTGTGGCATATATTACCTCTTTACCACCATAATGAATCTTCCGCAGATCCACCTGACTCACGAAGGTCGAGCCATCATGGGGCCTGCGGGAGATCCACTCAAAGTCCTGAGGCTCACCAGCCATAGCCTTTTCCCAATAAATGTAAGCCATTTCCATGGGATTCTCAGGAGAGGAAAAATCATCTCCAATGGAGAGCGCACAGCCCTCTTCTTTACTCACACAATAAAGATCCAGCATTGTCTGGTTCAAATCCAGAATTTTCCCTTCCAGATCGTGGATAAAAATCGCAGCAGGCGAAGAATCAAAAATAAGCTGTAACCTGTGCTGACTGTTCACAAGATCAATCTCAGCTTTTTTACGTTCGGCCACCTCTGCCTTCAGGGCCTTGTTTCTTTCGGCAACAGCAGAAAAAGCCTCCTCAAGCTCCCCATGGGCCGCCTTGATCTGCTCCTGTTGTTCAAGAATTTCCGTTCGCAGAGTTTGGAAACTTGCAGTGAGCTTTCCAATTTCATCTCTCCCCGTGGCGGGCAACTCAAGGACCTCCTCTCCCCTTGCCATCTGCTTCATCCGCGCCCCCTCACGCACCAATTCAATGAAAGAGTCGCCCGTATCCACGGTCTC
>CAYWMZ010000201.1:0-5036 GCA_964459485.1 uncultured Desulfocapsa sp.
GGCCAATCTGGGGATGGGTCTCGGTGGTGTTGGAGCCGGTGATCAGGATGACATCGCAGTCCTCAAGTTCCCCTATGGAGTTGGTCATGGCTCCCGATCCAAAACTTGTGGCAAGACCTACCACGGTGGAAGAGTGTCAGAGCCTGGCGCAGTGGTCGATATTGTTGGTGCCAAGTCCCGCCCGGGTCAGCTTCTGGAGGAGGTAGTTCTCTTCGTTACTGCACTTGGCACTGGAGAGAACGCCGATGCTGTCCGGCCCGTACTGCTCCTTGGAACGGAGCAGTGCCCCCGCCGTATAATCCAGTGCCTCCTCC
Organism: uncultured Desulfocapsa sp.; assembly: GCA_964459485.1. Lineage (GTDB taxonomy): Bacteria > Desulfobacterota > Desulfobulbia > Desulfobulbales > Desulfocapsaceae > Desulfocapsa. Next base: position 315 of record CAYWMZ010000201.1, read on the forward strand.
CAGCTCACCCTTTGAAGCTTGCCGTTTTTACGGAGAAGCGGGGCGCTGAGGCGGTTGCGGGAGTGAATAAACTCATGTAGATGCCAGCCCTTGGAACAGAGATTTCCCTTGCTGATGGGATGGGATTTACTGGGATAGGAACCCACCACACGGCCCTGGTCGACACTGAGATACACTCCGCAGCCGCAGCCACAGTAGTTACATATGGTGAGAACGTCTTGCATGGGGATCTCCCTGCTAAATGACTGGTGAGAATCGGGAAGTTTTATCTACAGGGTACGGGAAAAGGGGGTCAAAAGTCAAGGTTAGGAGGGAAAAGAAGGCCCGAAAAAGGGGTGACCAGGGTAAAAATAAAAAAAGTCTTCCCCTGGTAGGTTTAATCGGGTATTATGATGGATTTTTCATGCGTTAAATATGTTGTGAGAAGTTTTTTTGATCGGTTTGATTGTCGAGTAAGGGGTTGCAGAGTACTGTGGCTCCTTATTTTTTTATTTCATATGAAGTTCGCCGTTGGCGGACTGAGCCGGGTTTCCCGGCAGGACGAATCTGGTAGAGGGTAGCAGACATGAGTGTAGATTTAAGCAACGTGCGAAACATCGGGATCAGTGCCCATATTGACTCAGGGAAAACAACCTTGACTGAGCGCATCCTGTTTTATACCGACAAAATCCATTCCATCCACGATGTTCGTGGTAAAGATGGTGTCGGTGCCAAGATGGATTCCATGGAACTTGAGAGAGAACGTGGTATTACCATCCAGTCAGCTGCCACCTATTGTACCTGGAAGGGAAATGATATTAATATTATCGATACCCCCGGTCATGTTGACTTTACCGTGGAAGTTGAGCGTGCCCTGCGAGTGTTGGACGGTGCGGTTCTTATCCTCTGCTCCGTTGGTGGCGTGCAGTCTCAGTCCATCACCGTAAATAGGCAGATGGATAGATACAACGTACCACGAATCTCCTTTATCAATAAATGTGATCGTACCGGTGCTAATCCCGAGCGGGTTACCGGTCAACTCCGGGAGAAACTGAATCTTAATGCCCATATGCTGCAACTTCCCATCGGTCTTGAAAATGACCTGGAAGGTGTGGTTGATCTGGTGGCTATGAAGGCCATGTACTTTGATGGCGAGAGCGGAGAGGATATCCGTATAGAGGCAATTCCAGCAGAGATGCAGGATGCTGCCGACGAAAAGCGTGAAGAGCTGCTCGATGCCGTTTCCATGTTCTCCGATGATCTGATGGAAGCCATGCTCGAAGAGACCGAGATCAGTGAAGAGATGGTGCGCGACGCCGTTCGTGCCGGAACCCTGGCCCTGGATTTCTCTCCGGTGTTTATCGGTTCTGCCTATAAGAACAAGGCTGTACAGCCCCTCCTCGATGCCGTGGAGTATTATCTGCCCTGTCCCACCGATGTTGAAAATCTCGGTTTGGATCTGGATAAAGATGAAGAGGAGTTTTCGGTTTCCAACGATTCCGAAGATCCCCTTATTATGCTGGCCTTTAAACTGGAAGATGGCCGTTATGGCCAGCTCACCTATGTGCGTACCTATCAGGGTACTCTGACCAAGGGCGATACGGTCTTTAATACCCGTACTGGCAAGAAGGTGAAAGTTGGTCGTCTGGTGCGTATGCATTCCGATGAGATGGAAGAGATCGACTCCTGTGGTGCCGGTGATATCGTGGCCCTTTTTGGTGTTGACTGTGCCTCCGGTGATACCTTCACCGACGGCAAGATCACCTGCTCCATGAGTTCCATGCATATTCCAGAGCCTGTTATCTCCCTGGCCGTTATTCCATCCGATAACAAGGCCCAGATCAATATGTCCAAGGCCCTCAACCGTTTCACCAAAGAGGATCCCACCTTTAAGACCTTTGTTGATCATGAGACCTCCGAGACCATTATCTCCGGAATGGGCGAGCTGCATCTTGAGGTGTATATCGAGCGTATGAAACGTGAGTACGGTGCTGAAGTTGAAGTCGGTGCCCCCCAGGTTGCCTATCGTGAGACCATCTCCCAGCGTGCCGAGTTTAACTACACCCATAAGAAACAGACTGGTGGTTCCGGTCAGTTTGGTCGTGTTGCAGGTTTTATGGAGCCTTTGGAAGAGGGTGAGTACGAATTTGAAGACAAGATTGTCGGTGGTTCCATCCCCCGTGAATTTATTACTTCCTGTGACAAGGGTTTCAAGAAGAGCCTGGAAAAAGGTACTCTTTGCGGCTCTCCGGTTACCGGAGTGCGCTGCGTTATTAATGACGGTGCCTTCCATGCCGTGGATTCATCCGATGTGGCCTTCCAGCTAGCCTCCATTGGTGCTTTCAAGGAAGGCTACATGAAGGCCAAGCCTACCATTATGGAACCTATTATGAAGGTTGCCGTTGAAGGGCCATCCGAGTTTCAGGGCTCTGTTATGGGAAGTATCAACCAGCGTCGTGGAATGATCATCGGGACTACTGAGGAAGGAACCTATACTGTAGTTGAGGCGGAAGTACCTCTCTCTGAGATGTTTGGCTATTCCACTACCCTGCGCTCTCTCACTCAGGGCAAGGCCGAGTTTACCATGGAATTTGCAAGCTTTAAGCCTGTTCCAAAGAGTGTCAGCGAAGAGCTTGTCAAAAAGTATCAAGACGAGAAGAAAGAGAAATAGAGTCCTTGCGTACCCATGAGGGTACAGCAGAGAGCTAAACGTATTGTCTCTGGCAGCGTTGCTGCCTGTTAAGGCTGGCCAAAAGGGCCGCCGCAAATGATTATATAAAAGAGGTATTACCATGGGAAAAGAAGACCTGGTATCGAACAATCCGCTACGGGCCTTAGGCCTTGAAAAAGAGAATGATGGTGAGAACCATCGTGTCGGTCTGGTTATGGCACGTGCAGGTCTTGGAAAGACAGCAATTCTTGTCCAGATTGCCATGGACTCAATGCTCCGCGATAATAATGTCCTCCATGTTGCCATTGGTGAGGGTGTGGAAAAGACCAGAACCTGGTACGACGATATCCTGGCCCTGATGGACAAGGATAAAAAGGTCGCTGACTTTCAGCAGGTTGTGGATGATGTGATGACCAATCGTATGATCATGACCTTCAAGGAAAACAGCTTTAGTGCTGCTACCCTCGAAGAGCGCATGGAGGATCTCGCTTTGCAGGGAATCTTCAAGGCGGATTGTCTGGTCGTGGATGGTTTTGATTTCAGTAGCACCGACAGCGCAGCATCCCTTAGCGAGCTAAAAGGTTTTATGGGGAAAAATGATCTCAAAATGATCTGGTTCTCAGCGGTGAGTCATCGTAACGATGAACGGGTCAGCGCCAATGGTGTCCCTGCTCCCTGCCACGAAGTGGAGGATATTTTTGATACCGTACTCCTTATCTCTCCAGAAGATCAGGGTATCAAGTTAAAGGCCCTGAAATGTGCCAAGGCGTGTACTGTGGAAGGGGATGGCCTGCTCCTTGATCCCGCAACCATGCTTATTAAGAAGGCTTAAGTAACAAGAGAAGCATTTTTGGTGCAGAAAGTAAGGCGGGTATTTCCATATTTGGAAATACCCGTTTTTTTTTGCCCGTATATTTATTTCCCAAAAGTTCCAGGTAGGGGCAGTGATTATGGAATTTAGACCCTGTATAGATCTTCATAACGGCCAGGTAAAACAGATTGTGGGTTCTACCTTGAGGGATGATGATTCGGCTTCCCTCAAGACCAACTTTACGGCAAGCCAGCCCTCTAGTTGGTTTGCAGAGCTTTATCGTCGTGATCAGCTTACCGGAGGCCACATTATAAAGCTTGGGCCGGGAAATGATGAGGCGGCCACAGAGGCCCTTGCAGCATGGCCTGGCGGTATGCAGATTGGTGGTGGTATAACAGCAGAAAATGGCGGGGAATGGCTTGATCGCGGGGCCTCCCACGTTATTGTTACTTCCCACGTCTTTTCCAATGGCCAGGTGGATCATAACAGGCTGGTTAAACTTGTGCAGGCGGTGGGGAAGGAGCATCTAGTGCTTGATCTTAGCTGTCGCCGCAGGGGAGATGACTACCATATTGTCACTGACAGGTGGCAGAAGTTCACTGATGTACTTATTAGTCCCGAAGTGTTAGAGACCTTTGCAACACAGTGTGATGAGTTTCTTATCCATGCGGCTGATGTGGAGGGACAATGTAACGGTATTGAGGTCGATTTGCTCCAGAAACTGGCAGAGTGGAGCCCCATTGCCACCACCTATGCAGGAGGGGTAAAAGATATCGCAGATATGGAGCGAATTGCAAGTATTGGCCGTAATAGAATTCACGCAACCGTAGGCAGTGCTCTGGATATATTTGGGGGTACCGGAATGACTTACAGCGAGGCTGTGGCTTTCCACAGCAAGCATCAAGGCAATGGCTGAAAACCACAACAAAGTCGACAGAGAACTGGTGGAGTTGCGGATCAAAATACCAAAAGATCTGTACCGCGCCTATCAACGCTGCTCCTGGATAATTACCCATGAAACGGGGCGCGATCAACTGGATATTATGGAAGAGATGCTTCTCGATTTCCTCATTAAGCACGAGTGTTGAGAGAGCTGCTCCAGTATGGACAGTATGCTGATTATTTTGAAGATTAGCTCCGGGGTAGTTCCGGGGTAGTTCCGGGGACAGTATATGGAATTCCGAGGTGAGTGAACATCTATTCTGGTGTGAAAAACCTATGTTATCAACATGATGGAAGAATAGTGAAATTGATTAAGGCG
>CAYWMZ010000202.1:0-5011 GCA_964459485.1 uncultured Desulfocapsa sp.
CCAAACCACTGTTGATGCTGATTGGCGGTATGGTGATGGGTATTGTTGCATCATCCTTTGGTGTGGGCGGCGGATTTATGTTTATGCCCTTTATGACCACTTTTGTCGGCTATCCAATGTATCTCGCTGTTCCCATTGCCCTTGCAGGAACATTTGCAACTTCAGTTGGTGCTATCTCCAAATATGTTATGATGGGATATCAGCCGGACTGGATTATGGCAGCCCTTATTGCCGCCGGTGCTATGTGCGGTGGAGTGATTGGTCCGAAAATCCAGAAGAAACTCCCGGAGATTCTTCTGAAACGTCTTCTTGCCAGTGCCCTTATTCTGACCTGCCTGAAGTATACAGGATTGATCTGGTTTATGAGATAACCATAGATGGAAACAATTTATGGTTGAAACACAGGAAGTCCCCCTCGCCGCAAACTGTAGGCAGGGGGACTTCCTCCTTTCTGCTTTTTAAATAATAAGACAGCTCAACCTATGCAGGCATTAAACACCCTTCTGGATTCCCTCTTTTACGGTTTTATAGAACCGCTGTTCCTTTTTATCCGGGAGAGTTTCGATCTTCTCTTCCTGAAAACCTTGTCTTTTCTACAGATTCCTCCAACAGGGCAGGTAGTTATTATTGCCTTCTTCACAGCATTACTGGCTTTTGGGCTGCGTAAGTGGCTGCATGTGGAGGAGAAAAGTAAAAAATTCAGGAAGGATTTTGTACGGGAAAAGAAGAAGCGGGACACTATTGGCATAGTGAAAGAAAAAAAAATACGGGATGCCATGTATGAATCGGCAGACCAGTCCATAGATGAAGATTTCAACACCTATCTGGCTCAGCACTATTTTCAGTATGTGCTGGTATACCTTCTGCCCCTATTTCTTGTTATGGCATGGCTGAACAGCAGTTTTGGTGAAAACGTCCTGCCGATGGCAGAGGGGCAGACATACTTGTTTCTCCTTGCATCAAAGCCGTTGGGGATGCAGGGGGTATCAGTTACCTTACTGTTTCTTCTCAGTTACATTCTGTTTTTGATACTCGGCTTTCAACTGAAAAAACGAATTTTTGAGTGATAAGAATACGCTTTCTGTTGGTTTGGCAAAGCTGAGTTTCGATGATAATCAGAAAAAACTTTCTAAAAGAGAACGTGCTATTTGGACTGTTTCTGTCTGTCAGCCGAAGGCGGATCCAGATCCATGACCTGGCCCTGGGTGGAGAGAATCACCATGCGCAATTGATCGTCAAAGCGAAGTGGATGGGGCAGGATACGCTGTTGCAGGAGGATCTGGATCTGTTTGTCCGACAATTTTTTATCTCTCCACGTGGTTTCAAGGACAAAGGGACAGCCTCCCTTCCAGTCGGAGCAGCCATAGGCCCTGTTGCCTCTGATCACCTCTTTGCCGCATAAGGGGCAGTCGCCCCAGCGGCTGTGGTCCAGTTGCTTGTTGCTGTTCTCCTGAATCATGGTGCGGATATAGCTGGAGATGCCATCCATAAAGTCGTCGGGGGCAAGTCCGCCGCGTTCAATCTGTTTGAGCTTCTCCTCCCAGTCACCCGTCAACTCGGGTGATTTGAGGAGGGGATCTCTGATAAGAGCGATGAGGCAGCTCCCCATATCCGTGGCCCGCAGCTGCTTTTTTTTACGATGGATATAGTTACGGCGTAGCAGGGTCTCGATGATGGCGGCCCGGGTGGCCGGGGTGCCGATACCCCGCTCTTTTAGGGCCTCACGCAGGGTGTCATCTTCCACAAATTTACCAGCCGCTTCCATGGCCCCCAGGAGCGAATTCTCGGTAAAGTGTTTAGGCGGCATGGTCTTGCCCTCCCGCAGGGTGGGTTTATGGGGCCCGGATTCACCTTTTTCAAATGTGGGCAGCATCTGGCCGTCGGCTGCACTCTTCTTTTTGGGGAAGAGGGTCGTCCAGCCGGGATCCACAATTTGCGTCCCTTTGGCCTGGAATTTTATCTTGCCGGAGAGCCCATCAACGCTGGTAATATTCTTGAGACAGAGGGGATAGAAGGCGGCGATAAACTGGGTGCAGACAGCATTGTAGACCAGCTCCTCGTTGGGGCCAAAACGGCGCGGATTCATGCCAGTGGGGATAATGGCGTGGTGATCGGTGACCTTTTTATCGTTGATAATGCGTTTGGTGAAGGGCAGATTGTCAAGATCCAGTGCTGCAATCTGTTCCGGCCGCTGTCCCTTCAGCTGGCCCATGATTTGAGGGATACGGGGCTTCATATCTTCGCTCAGATAACGGGAGTCTGTTCGGGGATAGGTGAGCAGCTTTGCCTCGTAGAGCCCCTGGGCGGCTGTGAGGGTGTCGGCTGCCGAGATGCCGTGCAGTTTGTTGAGCTCCCGTTGCAGGGTGGTAAGATCAAAGAGCTGGGGCGGCTGCTCTTTTTTCTTTTTGGCTGAGACGGCAGTGATGGTAAAGGGCTGATCCTTGACCTGTTCCAGCAGGGCACGGGCCTTATCCTTCTCCTCAAAGCGTTTGCCGCTATATTTAAAAAGCACCTCCCGATAGTGGCTGCCGAGTTCCCAGAAGGGTTTGGGATGGAACTTGGCAATGGTATCGTCCCGCTCAACTATCATTGCCAGGACAGGGGTCTGAACCCGGCCGATGGTCCACAGAACCCGATCTCCACCCCCTCCGATACGGCCATGGCGCACGGTGTAGTAGCGGGTGGCATTGAGCCCCACTATCCAGTCCGATTCGCTACGACACCGGGCCGCAGCATAGAGGGCGTCATACTCATGGCCGTCTTTCAAATCCTTAAATGCGGTCTGGATGGCATCCGGTGTCAGGGAGTTGAGCCACAGGCGGCGAATGGGTTTCTCCTCACATTCACACAGCGCCAGGATATAGCGGAAGATCAGTTCTCCTTCACGTCCGGCATCAGTGGCACAGACGATCTCTTCTGCCTCCAGACACAGTTTTTTGATGACCTGGAACTGTTCGGCCACACCCTGGTTGCTGATCAGTTTGAGTTTGAATGCCTCGGGGACAAAGGGCAGGGTCTCCAGCGACCAGCGTTTTAGTGCCGGATTATATTCACCCGGTTCCAGCAGGGTCACCAGATGCCCGAAGGCCCAGGTAACGGTGCAGCCCCGGCCTTCGATATGTCCCTTTTTGGCGGAGGTGATGCCAAGAACCTTGGCAATATCGCGTGCCACTGAGGGCTTTTCTGCTATAATAACTTTCATCCACCCTTAATTACACTTTTTAAACCTTCAGTTAAAGGGAAAAGCATTACGCACGTCACACCTCGCAGGAATAGGTTTATTTCTGAGGGGGGCCTATTCAGGGAGTGGACTTTTTTCGGGTGCCGGATCGAACAATAAACAATCTCTCTGCGAGAGATACCCCCGGTTTTTATAGTTGTTCAATGCGCTAGGGTGTAAGGTGGTGATCTGTTGAATGAATTCCTCTTGTTAAACCAGCTTCAGGGTCAGTAAGTATGTTGAAAAAACTTTTCCGTATGGAGCGGGTAGTAGGCCTGCTTATGTTGCTGCTGCTGCTCTTTGTGTCGCGTATGGATCCCTTACCGGTGAAGTATATACGGGAAAAGTGTTTTGACAGCTATCAGATCATCAAGCCCCGTGTCCCTCCAGCGCCTGAGGATCGTCTGGCACTCATCGTCGATATTGATGAAAAAAGTTTGCAGGAATATGGCCAGTGGCCCTGGTCGCGGAAGCGTATTGCTCAAATGGTGGTGAACCTGCACAACATGGGCGTCGGGGTGGTTGCCTTTGATATGGTATTTCCCGAAGCAGATCGTCTTAACCCGGAAGCGTTACTGGATTCCTTTGAAGAACTTGACGATACTGTGCGGCAGGGTATCCTGGCACTTGAGAGTAACGATGAGGTTCTAGCCCGTGTACTGAAACAGACCAGGGTTGTTTTGGGCAGGGCAGGTTTCTGGGGTCATGGTAGGGATGCCTTGCGAGCTCTGCCCCAGAGGGCCATTGCCGTTCGAACGTTAAGTCCCAACGCCCCCAAGGCCACGGATCTTCTTATTGATATCCCGACCCTGATCCCCAACCTGCCCCTGCTGGAAAAAAATGCTAAAGGTATCGGAACCTTTGCCTTTAGGCCCATGCTGGATGGTATTATCCGCCAGGTTCCTTTGGTGACGCAGTTTAAGGGGCGGATCTATCCTTCCCTGGCCGTAGAAGCCCTCCGGGTTGCCCTGCAGGTTCCCACCCTGATACTGGAGATTGCACCCTATGGCGTAAAGGGGTTGGCCATTGCTCCCAAGAGTGTGCTCCCCCCTCGGGGCCTAAAGGTGAGCACTGACCAGTCAGGCCAGGTTCGGCCCTATTTTGCGCCCCACGACAGCAGTCTCTATATCTCCGCCTCCGATATCCTTAAAGGGCGTGTGGCGCAAGAGAGGGTGGCTGGCAAGATCGCCTTTGTAGGTTCTTCTGCTGCGGGTCTGCTGGATGTGCGTTCCACACCAGTTTCTGCACAGATTCCAGGGGTTGAGGTTCATCTCCAGGTGTTGGAAAATATGCTGGCCATTGATCCTGAAACGAAGCAAATTATAGCGGCACATCAGTTCCTGAGTCGTTCTCAGTTTGTGAGTAAGGGCGGTGAGATTATCCTCATTGCCTGTGGCGGACTTTTGATGATTCTGCTGACTCCGATCCTTGGCGCCACCCGATCCATGCTGGTTTTTCTGCTGCTCACCATTGGAGCTGTGGCCGGTTCCTGGTATCTCTTCTCCCAGAGGCAGATCCTTATGGATGCAAGTTTTGCGGTTATAAGCTCTTTTGTTCTTTATGCCACCCTGACCTTTCTCTGTCTTAACCGGGAGGAGGTGGAAAAACGCTATATTCGGAGTGCCTTTTCCAAATATCTCTCCCCTGCTATGGTGGATGTGGTAGCGGAACATCCGGAACGATTGAAACTGGGTGGTCAGAACCGGGAGATGACCCTGCTGTTCTGTGATGTGCGGGGATTTACCACGATCTCCGAGCAATTCTCCGCAGAGGGGCTTACCCAGCTGATCA
>CAYWMZ010000203.1:0-5011 GCA_964459485.1 uncultured Desulfocapsa sp.
GGAGGCCGCGCAGGGTGAGCATGGTGTCCACCTCCTCAATGGCACTGCTATAAGGAGCAATAAGGTGGGCCATACCACCTGTTGCCATGACCTTTAAGGGCTCCCCATTGGGACAGAGCTCGGTACGGATCTTTGCAACCATGCCATCTATCATGGCTCCGTAACCGTTCAGTACGCCACTCTTCATGGCATCAATGGTGTTGGTGCCAATAACCCGTGGCGGTGGTGAGCTGACATCGATCATGGGCAGCTTGGCGGTTTTCCTGGACAAGGCGTCCAGGGAGATGGCGATCCCTGGAAGGATGGCCCCCCCAAGATACTGGCAATCTGCGGAGACGCAATCGAAGGTGATTGCGGTACCAAAGTCTATGATGACAAGGTTCTGAGGATAACGGTGCCAGGCAGCGATACCATTGACCAGGCGGTCAGCTCCAACCTCTTCGGGATAGTCGATGGCCACCTGTATGTGGGAGGTAATGTTTGCAGCAGAAACCACAAAAAGCGGTTTTTTCAGGAAGGTCGAAAAATAGGAGTGGATGCAGTCTATCCAGGCGGCCTCAAGTGAGGGAACCACGCTGGCCAGGATAACTCCGTCTATATCCTTCTTCTCGATCTCTGCCATACTGAACAGGGCATGGTACCGGATTGCCAGTTCGTCGTTAGGTCGATCCGGATCGGATTTGAGTCGCCATTGACCAAGTAGGCGGTCTCCATCAAAGAGACCGGTGACTGTGTGTGAATTGCCAACATCTATGGTGAAAAGCATGGGCTGGATATTCCTGTTAAGTTTTTCTTGTGAAAGTATGGTCTCTCCTGCTATACAGGGAACAGGGGAGGAGGAGCTGCAAGACCTTCATTCTATAATAGAGTAGCATACCCTATCAATCATGGGGGTGAAAGCATAAAAAATATGGATATGGCAGATATTATCATCGTATATACCACCTTCTCAACAGAGAAAGATGCCCGGCAGCTCAGCCGGAAACTCCTGGAGAAACGACTTATTGCCTGCGCCCAGATAGACGCCCCTGTGAACTCCCTCTACTGGTGGAATGGAAAGATTGAAGAGAGCCTGGAGTTTCGGTTGACGATGAAGAGTAAAAAAGAACTCTGGACAGAGCTTGAGGCAGAAATTAGCAGCCTCCATCCCTATGATGTACCAGAAATTGTGGCAATAGAGGTGTCTGCCAGCAGTGCTGACTATGATAAATGGATTCAAGAGGAGCTTGGCTGATGGTCGAAGAAAAGGTTGAAAAGAAAAAGTCCTACCGGCGCAGGAGGATGGGGAAGTATGTGTGTCACTGTTGCAAGAAGGAACTTCCCTACTGCCACAGCTGTCCCTGTGGCTTTATGATCTGTGAGGAGTGCTTTAAGGAGAACACCTGGGGGCTCTCCAATGGCCCCACCTGGATCTGTCCAGACTGCGAACGCATCAGGATGACCTATTAACAGAATATTCAGGAATCAGGTGCCGTTACAAGGACTTGCCCGTGGAGCAATGGCCCATTTTGAGGGCTGAGGGAAACCGATTGATCCATTCCGACCCTGATAAGCCTGTCCATGTAGTCTCCTGCAAGCTTCATGGCAGAAATTCTATCCTCACCAAGGGTCAGATAGCTGGCAAAGGCAGAAGAATAGGTGCATCCTGTTCCGTGGAGGTTAGGGTTCTCCACCCGTTTTCTGGAAGATTTGCCCTCCACACCCTTTGGCCCCACTAGAAGATCCCGGATCAGGGGACTGGACTCCTCTAGATGCCCTCCCTTAACTAATACTGCTTTCATGGCCGGATAGCGACTCAGTAAGGTTTGGGCGCAGCGAATGGCCTGCTCACTGCTGCTGATTTTCTGTTTAGCCAAAATACCAAGCTCGGAGCAGTTTGGGCTAAGATAGTGCACTCTGTTCAGCAGTGATTCCAGCAGGATTGCGAATCCTTCTCCCTGAAAGAGTGAGCCGCCACTGCTTGCCGCTAGTACCGGATCATAGATTACCTCTCCTGTAAACTCTTTTAGCAGTTCGGCCAGGCAGGCAATAATTTCTGTACTCCCGGTCATACCAATCTTTATGTGGCTTACTCTGTGATCGGCAAGCACGGCAAGGATCTGATCACTAATCAACTCAGGAGCTAAGGGGACAACCTGCTGTACCCCCCTGGCGTTTTGTACCGTGAGGCAGGTGATGGCAGCAGCCCCGTAGACACCAAGGGTGGTCATGGTCTTTAAATCGGCCTGAATGCCTGCTCCTCCTGAAGGGTCGGAACCGGCTATGCTGAGCAGGGTGGGGTGCAGATGCAAATTATCACCTCGGTTTAAGGGTTTCCTTATGTGTGATTGGGGCCATTCACTCCCTTGCCAAATATAGTAAAATGCAATACTATTGCAACGTTTCATCAGGTGAATTATCAGAACAACTCCATGCCGTCTCCAGATCATGCCACCAAAAGCACCAGTTTACGACGAAAGTAAAGTAAAGACACTAAGTTCTCTTGAACATATCCGTAAACGTCCCGGAATGTATATCGGACGCCTCGGTTCCGGTTCTCACCAGGACGATGGGATCTATATCCTCTTAAAGGAGGTGATAGATAACGCCGTGGATGAGTTTATCATGGGGGCTGGCAAACGGGTTAATGTCTCCATCTCCGACGAGGGACGGGTGACTGTCCGCGATTTTGGCCGTGGAATTCCATTAGGGAAGGTGGTTGACTGCGTTTCCCGGATCAATACCGGGGCCAAATACTCAACCGATGTCTTTCAGTTCTCCGTTGGCCTGAATGGCGTGGGAACCAAGGCCGTTAATGCCATGTCCACTTTCTTTAAGGTAACGGCCTTTCGTGATGGAAAGTTTGCCGCTGCCACCTTTTCCGGTGGCGTCCTTGAGAATGAGGAAAAGGGAAGCTCTAAGGAGCCCGACGGGACCCTTATTGAATTTCTGCCCGATCCTGAACTTTTTGCCGATTTTGCCTTCGACCTTGAGTATGTGGAAAAGCGTCTTTGGCGGTATGCCTATCTCAACGCAGGCCTAAAAATCTATCTGGATAAGACCTGTTACCATTCCACTAACGGTCTTCTGGATCTGTTGGATAAGGAACTGGGCGGACAGGGCATCTATGATCCTATCTATTGTCAGGATAGCACCTTGGAATTTGCCTTCTCCCACACCGAAGGCTACAGTGACACCTACTACAGCTTTGTAAACGGTACCTACACTAGCGAGGGAGGAACCCATCTTTCAGCCTTTCGTGAAGGTATCTTGAAAGGGGTCAATGAGTTTTCTAACAAGAAATTCAGCGGTAATGACGTGCGTGATGGCATTGTGGGTACCCTATCCGTTAAAATTGTGGAGCCGGTTTTTGAGTCTCAGACAAAAAACAAACTGGGAAACACCGATATTCGTGCCTGGATCGTTTCCAAGGTAAAAGATTGTGTTTCAAGTGCCCTCTATAAGGATTCTGCCCTGGCCGATCGACTCCTTGAAAAGGTTCAGCGTAATCAAAAGGTGCGCAAGGAATTGCAGAGTGTGCGTAAAGAGGCCAAGGCCAAGGCCAGAAAAGTCGCTCTCAAAATTCCTCAACTGAAGGATTGCAAACACCATCCCAGTCGCAAACAGCCCTCTGCCAAAGATGAGCAGAACATGATCTTTATAACAGAGGGCCAGTCTGCTGCCGGTTCCATCGTGTCGTCCCGTGATCCCTTAACCCAGGCAGTCTTTTCGCTGAAGGGAAAACCCATGAACGTCCTGGGCCAGAAACTGGCCCTGCTTTATAAAAACGAAGAGATGTACTCCTTGATGCGGGCCCTCAATATCGAAGAGTCTATAACGGACCTCCGTTATGATAAGGTTATACTGGCAACGGATGCTGATGTGGATGGGCTGCATATCAGGAATCTTCTGCTCACCTTTTTTCTCCACTATTTTGAGCCCCTGGTGAAAATGGGCCATGTATACATCCTGGAAACCCCCATCTTTCGAGTTAGGAACAAACGGGAGACTCACTACTGTTACAGTGAAAAGGAGAGGGACACAGCTACTCGCAAGTTACAGGGCAAGGGCAAGGTGAAGAAGCTGGTTGAGACCACCAGGTTTAAGGGACTTGGTGAAATATCTCCCAAAGAATTCAAACAGTTTATCGGCCCGGAAATTATCCTGAAACAGGTGGATATGGGCTCAGTGAGTGAGATGACGGAGGTGCTCTCCTTCTATATGGGGAAGAACACTCCGCAACGTAGAGACTATATCATGGAAAATCTCCTGTAGGCCGCCTAGTGCTACTTTATATACTAATTCTACCTATTATCTAAATTACAGTGGAACAACAGCACGGAAAACTCCATCAACTCTTTGAGTATAATTTTCTCGAATACACCTCTTATGTTATTAAAGAGCGTGCCATTCCAGATATCAATGATGGCCTGAAACCAGTACAGCGCCGTATCCTGCAAACCCTTCATAATATGGATGACGGCCGTTTTCATAAGGTGGCAAATGTGGTTGGAGCCACCATGAAACTCCATCCCCATGGAGACCAGTCCATCTTTGCTGCGCTCGTCAATCTTGCCAATAAGGGCTATCTTATTGAACGCCAGGGTAACTATGGGAATGTTCTCACGGGTGATGGTGCTTCTGCCCCCAGATATATAGAGTGCCGTCTTTCCCCTCTGGCCCGTGAGATTTTATTTAATAAGGATCTCACCGAGTTTGTCGACTCCTATGATGGCCGAATGCAGGAACCAGTAACGCTTCCCTGTAAAATCCCTCTGCTCTTAGCGCAGGGGGCGGAAGGAATTGCCGTGGGTATGGCAACCAAAATAATGCCCCATAATTTCTGTGAACTCCTGAATGCCCAGAAACGCATCCTCCAGGGGAAGGAGTTTAGCCTCTATCCTGATTTTCCACAGGGCGGTATGCTCGATGTTTCCCTCTATGATCATGGTAATGGCAAGATTCGTTGTCGGGCCCGAATGGAAGAGCTCAATGAAAAGACCATCACTATCCGGGAAATCCCCTATGGTAC
>CAYWMZ010000204.1:0-5008 GCA_964459485.1 uncultured Desulfocapsa sp.
AGAGGCGCAGCGACGCGGAGAAACGATTGCAGTGCATCTTAAGGTGGACTGTGGCATGACCCGGCTCGGTATCTATCCAGAAGAGCTCAATGCTTTTGTGGCAGCCCTTGCTAATCTGCCCGGAGTCGCACTTGAAGGGGTCGCCAGCCATTTCCCCCGCGCCGATGAACAGGATTCCGACCACACTCTTAGGCAACTAGAGAGATTTGCAGCACTTCGGTATCAGAGACCGGAAAGCTATGTTGAGGTGTGGCATACGGCCAATTCTGGTGGAATTCTCTACTTTCCAAAGAGCCGTTGTGATATGGTACGGGCAGGAATAGCACTCTATGGGTATTACCCGGATGGTTTCTCTGACACGGTATTACAAGCCCCCCCTCAACTTCAGCCGGTGATGTCTTTTGTGACCCGGGTGTTACAGGTTAAGACAGTTCCCGCAGGAGTTGGCATCAGTTATGGCCATACCTACACCACAGAGTGTGAAAGCCGTATTGCCGTACTCCCTGTTGGCTATGAAGACGGCCTGTCTCGTAGCCTCTCAAATGTTGGTGAAGTGCTTATTGGCGGTCAGCGGGCCAGAATCAGGGGACGAATCTGTATGAACCTCTGTATGGTTGATGTCACCCGTATAGATGGTGTTAATGCGGGTGATGAAGTGGTTATTCTGGGACAACAGGGCAGTGAACAGATAAGCTGTGATGAGATTGCAGGTTGGATGGAGAGTATCTCGTATGAGCTGCTCTGCCTCTTTGGTAATAATAATGAAAGAAAGTATAGAGAATGATTTTAAAACGTTTACAAAAACTGGTTGATGGCTGTTTTGATAAGGGTGTCGCAGACGGAATGTGGTCCGATAAGGCGGCTGGAAAATATTCCCTTGAGGTTCCGAAACGTGAGGGACAGGGTGACTATTCCACCAATATGGCCATGGTTATGGCGGGTATGGAGAAGAGGCCTCCCAGGGAAATTGCAGGTAAGCTCGTAGAATTGTTGTCCGAAGACAGTTCAATGATAGAAAAGCTGGAACTTGCAGGTCCAGGCTTTGTGAATATCTTTCTAAAGCCCCAGGTATGGCAGGATGTATTACAATCCGTATTTGAAGCGGGCAGTTCCTACGGCAGATCCACACTAGGGGATGGTAAAAGGGTCATGGTGGAGTTTGTGAGCGCCAACCCCACCGGGCCTTTGAGTATTGGTCATGGCCGTCAGGCCATACTCGGTGATGCCATTGCCAGGTTACTTGAAGCCACCGGGCACTCCGTTTATCGTGAGTACTATTTTAATGATGCCGGTCGCCAGATGCGGGTTCTTGGACAATCTACCCAGGCCCGTTATCTTGAGCTTCAGGGAAAGGAATTCAGCTTCCCGGAAGATGGGTATCAGGGTGAGTACATAACAGATATCGCACAAGAGATACTCGATGAACAAGGGGATGCCCTGCTTAACAGTGACACCGTTCTCCCCTTCACAGAGAAGGCTACAGAGGTTATTTTTGCAGACATTTCATCAACCCTGAAACGTATGGGGATAGTGTTTGATAACTACTATAACGAACATTCCCTGTACGATGATGGCCATATCGATTCCGTGGTCAGTGAACTGCGGGAAAAAGGTCTGGTCTACGAGAAAGATGATGCGCTGTGGTTTAAGACCACGGAATTTGGCCATGAGCAGGACAGGGTTATTATCAAAAAGACCGGGGAGCCCACCTACAGACTGCCGGATATCGCCTATCACCGGGAAAAATTCAGACGCAATTTTGATCTGATGATCGATGTTTTTGGTTCTGATCATATAGCCACAGTTCCCGATGTGATGGCAGGCCTTGAGGCACTTGGCTATGATTCCAGTAAGGTACAGGTCGTTTTGCACCAATTTGTAACCCTTACCCGGAACGGTAAACAGGTAAAGATGTCCACTAGAAAAGCAACCTTCGTAACGGTGGACGAATTGCTGGATATGGTGGGTGGAGACGTGGCCCGTTTCTACTTTATGATGCGTAAGGCTGACAGCCAGCTTGAGTTTGACCTGGATCTTGCCACCAGCCAGGAAAAGGATAATCCGGTTTACTATGTGCAGTATGGTCATGCCCGGCTCTGTTCCATTCTTCGGAAGGCTCACGAACTTGAAATGGATGAGGTGGCGCTTGCTGATACCGATCTTTCTTTATTGAAAGAGCCTGAAGAGTTACAACTTTTAAAACGCATCGCCTCCTTTCCGGCAGTAATTGAAAATGCAGCCCTGGAGCTGGCACCACACCGTGCCATCTTTTACCTAATGGAACTTGCAGGGGACTGGCATAGTTATTATAACAAACACAAAGTGATAGATCCCGAAAATGTAGAACAGGCACTCACCGATGCCAGACTCTGTCTGGTGAGGGCTCTGGCCCAGGTTTTCAAGAATGGGCTGGAGTTACTTGGTCTCAGCGCACCTGAGAAGATGTAGGGGTTAATAGAAACAGATATGGCAGCCAGGAAACGAAAAAAACCCGTAAAAAAGGTGAAATTCCAGCTGACCAGGAGCAGTATTGCGGGAATAGGCGTAGTCTGTTTCTGTATTTTTTTATGGATGTTTCTTATTGGCGTTTGGGCCGGTCAGTCACTACTCTATCCGCCGGTTGATGCCGGGGAATTCTCTGCTATCTCAAATAATGGTAGTGGTGGAGAACAGGTATTGGATGTGATACAGCTTGAAGCGCATAAAAAGAAGAAGAAATTCTAAGACAACACGTTTTCAGACATGATACGAAATGCCAAGATGGGTGATGTAAAAGAAATCCACTCATTACTCAATCACTATGCCGATCAGGGGCTGTTGCTGGGGCGGTCCTACAGTTCCCTGTATGATCAGTTGCGTGACTTTAAGGTCTTTGTGGGCGGGGACGGTACCCTTCTTGGGGTCTGTGCTCTGCATATCATATGGGAAGACCTGGCAGAAGTTCGATCCCTTGCAGTGCATGAGGCCGCCCAGGGGAAAAAAATAGGGCAGGAGTTGGTTGCTGCTTGCCTTTATGAGGCCGCCCTTTTTGAAATCAGTAAGGTCTTTACCCTAACCTACCAGGCTGGTTTTTTCCAAAAACAGGGTTTCGTAAATATTGATAAGGCTAAGCTGCCCCACAAGATCTGGAGTGATTGTCTAAACTGTCCCAAATTCCCGGACTGTGATGAAGAGGCTTTGCAGTATACGATCTCTTTTTCAGATGATGTTGTCCAATCCTAATAAACAGAGTGAATTGTAATCATGATAGGAAATGCATTAACGAAAATATTTGGTAGCAAGAATGATCGCACACTGAAGCAGATTCGGCCCCTGGTAAACCGGATCAACGAACTGGAAGATACGGTAACCTCGCTCAGTGACGCTGAGCTTGCTGCAAGAACTGTTGCGTTTAAGGAAAGGATAGCGAAAGGGGAAGAGCTCGACGCCCTGTTGCCCGAGGCCTTTGCCACTATGCGTGAAGCTGGAAAACGTGTCCTCGGGGAACGTCATTATGATGTGCAGCTCATTGGTGGGGTTATTCTCCATCAGGGCAAGATTGCGGAGATGAAGACGGGTGAGGGAAAGACCCTGACTTCAACCCTGCCAGTCTACCTCAATGCCTTAACAGAAAAGGGAGTCCATCTGGTTACCGTGAATGACTATCTGGCTGCCCGTGATGCGGATTGGATGGGAGCGGTCTATAATTTTCTTGGAATTTCCGTGGGTAAGATCATTCATGATATGCCTGATAATGATAGACGTGAGGCCTATGGGGCAGATGTGACCTATGGTACCAATAATGAGTTTGGTTTTGATTATCTGCGCGATAATATGAAATTTGAGATGAGCGAATTTTGCCAGCGTGGCTTCAATTTCGCCATCGTCGATGAGGTGGATTCCATCCTTATTGATGAAGCCAGAACACCGCTGATTATCTCGGGACCTGCTGAAATTTCCACTGAGATGTATGAGACGGTTGATACGGTGATGTCCGCTTTTAAGGAAGAAGACCATTATGTGGTTGATGAAAAGGCCAAACAGGTCTCTCTCACCGAGGAGGGGATTGCCCTTGGTGAAGAGGTTTTGGGTGTGGATAATCTCTACGAGCCCGAATCCATAGAGCATCTGCATCATCTCAATCAGGCCTTGAAGGCCCATACCCTTTTTCAGCGTGATGTGGATTATATCGTCAAAAATGGTGAGGTTATAATCGTTGATGAGTTCACCGGCCGTACTATGGAAGGCAGGCGTTACAGTGATGGTTTGCATCAGGCACTTGAAGCCAAAGAACATGTCAAAATTGAAAAAGAGAACCAGACCCTGGCCTCCATTACCTTCCAGAATTACTTCCGGATGTATGACAAACTCTCCGGAATGACGGGTACCGCTGATACCGAGGCCTCCGAGTTCAAAAAAATCTACGATCTCGATGTGGTCATTATGCCCACTAATATGCCAATGGTGCGTAAGGATTTTGCAGATGTAATCTATAAAAATGTGGCTGCCAAAGATCGGGCTGTGGTTCGTGAAATCAAGGAACTGCACGAAAAGGGCCAACCGGTACTGGTGGGCACCATCTCCATTGATGTATCTGAAAAAATATCGCAAATGCTCAAAAAAGAGAAGGTTGAGCATGAGGTCTTAAATGCCAAACACCATGAACGTGAGGCAGAGATTATCGCCAATGCCGGCCAGCATGGCAAGGTTACCATTGCCACCAACATGGCGGGACGTGGTACTGATATTAAGCTCAGTTCAGAGTCCAAAGAGTCCGGCGGGCTCCATATACTCGGCACTTCGCGCCACGAATCAAGACGTATTGATAACCAGCTCCGTGGTCGCTCCGGACGTCAAGGCGATCCCGGTTCCTCACGTTTTTTCCTGTCACTGGAAGATGACCTGCTGCGTATTTTCGGCTCGGGTCGTATCTCCGGGATTATGGATAAATTCGGTATGGAGGAAGATGAGCCCATTGAGCATAATATGATCTCCAAGGCCATAGAAAATGCCCAGTGTAAGGTGGAGG
>CAYWMZ010000205.1:0-5000 GCA_964459485.1 uncultured Desulfocapsa sp.
GGAAGGCATGCAGGGATGACAGGCTGGCACTTGATCTGCTCATCCCGCTTTCCTCCCACAGCCCTGGTGCTCTCTTTAAACGGCTTCAGAGTGAACGCATTAATGTGGGGAGGTTTACAGGGGGAGACCTTCTGCGTCGTGATTATAAAGAATATTATCAGGGGAGGTTTCACTGGGGTATTGCAGTTATTCCCCTTGCTCTTGATGAAATTTTTCCTAGAAAAGCAGAACGAGGTCTTCCGATCAATTCCTTTGTCAAGGATCGGTCTCTTGATATTCTAATAATCATGTTTTTTGATAAAACCTCTCATTTCAATCGACAACTTGTGGTGTACTGGCCAGATACTGGAGGGCAGAGGGAACTCTGTACAGCTTTGCAGAATGGCGGACTTGAGCTTCGTCTCATTCCAGAGTTCGATATGGCAGAGTTTGCCTCTCAGGATATCAGATGCTACGAACAGGGAAACAGCCGCCTTTCACGAAAGGCAGTTCAGCCCCTGGTGGCTGATTTCTTGAATGCTTACGATTAAACAATTATGCTTCAACTGGCAGGACAGGATATTGCCATTATTTTCTCATCATAATTAAAGGCATCGTCATGATCCGGGGTGTGACACTTTAAACAAATTTTTTGTCCCGGGATCTTGACCATTTTAAATGTTTGTTGGTTGATGGAGTGTTTTTTTCCTGTCCCATGGCAGGTTTCACAGCCAACGGAGACCAGTTCCGGTGGAAAGGAGAGTAGGGACTCCTTTGAAATTTGAGAAAAATCTCTGTTGCGAAGATCCAGGGTTACATGGCATGGCAAACAATCAAGATCAAGGTTCTTGTTTTTGTTCACTAATGTCTGGTAAGCCGTGGCATGTTGGGTGTTTTCCCAAAAGAACGCTTGTTCCGCATGGCAGGTTGCACACACCTTGAAGCCTGTAATATTGTGATCGGCTGACTTCCTGTTACTGGCCTTCTTTTTTCTGGCCATGTCCCTGGCCTCTTTATTGAGTTTTCGGATTGCCCGTCCTAAATTTTCCAGTTTGGCTTCAGTCTCAATATCATTGGGTAGTCGGCTTTCAAGCCCTATAAAACGGTAGCTGAAGCTGTTAGTGACCCTGCCGTTTCTGTTTTCATCGTCAATGTCTGCCTTTAATGCACTGATCTTGCCAAGCATGACCTTTTTTTCACGATTGAGGCGTTTTACAGTAGCTTTGAGCTTTTCGTCGTTTTTAGTCCCAGGTTTTTTGTTCTCTATCCGTTTGAGCTGCCAGTTCAATGAACCGGGTCTGTTCTGGAGGGCTGCTAGTTCTTTGGCACTGTCCTCACCCCAGCTATTGTTTTGCCCAAATTCTATTGAAAGAAGGCCCTGGTATTTTCCCTGTCTGGCAGTTTGACAGAGAAGGCTCTTGTTCACCTTGGTGGGTGAAATGTTGCCCTTTTTTGAATCGCTTGCAATAATGAGACTGACCTCCGGAAAACTCTGCGCCAGTAAATCATTTTCCTTACTGCTAAGGCTTGAAAGAACAATAATCATGGCCGTGTCATTCTTTTTACGCATAGCAGGGATAAGGTTGCCTAAACGTTCCTTCCAGGGCACTACAGTAATGCCGGGGGTTTGCATCACAGGGCTTGGCATAACAGAGGTGATCGCAACCTCTTTGCCACCAAAGCTTCTCTGCACCCATTGCCTGAAGAAGGGGTTGCCTCTTGAGTCTGTGATATTAGCAGAGACCCAGGGGAAGCCTTGGGCCTGGCTCTTCAAGAGCAGATCGATTCCTCCTGCAAGATCAAGAGGGCCAACACCCACCGCATCATATCCAATATCTTTATAGGCCTGGATAATTGCCTTGGCTGTGAGTCGATCCTGATTAGGCCCGTGTCCGATACGACCGCGCTTAAAGAGCAGATTCCCTGAATCGAGGAGCAGGATATTATCAGGTGAGCCAGTGCTAAGGCTTTTGATTTGGAAAACTTTTTTGGACAGACCGCCCATCTGCTTAGATTTTCATCCGCAGGGTGCTGTCTCTCCCTGGATATTTCCCGAGAAGAACAACAGGGAAGGTTCCTGAAGCTTTTTGGCCTGTGCAGCAGAGCTGAGCAGTATGCAACAGAGGAAGGACAGAAAAAGGGCTGTGAGGTTGAGTGCAGTGGTAATTGGGTTTTGTCTATTCATTTTTTTTTCTGTTGTTGAGGATGATTTTCCATTTTTCCAATCTGTCTTTGACCAGGGCCTCATAGCCCCTGGAGCTAGGAAAGTAAAATTGTTTCTCCTGTATCTTCACGGGAAGATGCTCCTGTGCCACAAGTGCTGCATCACTATCATGGGCATATTGGTAGCCCTTGCCGTAGGAAAGATCTTTCATTAACTTTGTTGGTGCATTCCTCAGGTGGAGGGGCACCGGCAGCGACCCGGTCTTACGGATACAGTGGCGGAGTTCGGACTCTGCCTTGTAGAGACTGTTGCTCTTCGGCGCTGTGGCCAGATATGAGACCGCCTGGGCCAGGGCCAGTTTTCCTTCAGGAAGGCCCAGGGTGTGGTAGGCATCCCTACAGGAAATTGTGTGGCTCAGCGCCTGAGGATCAGAAAGCCCCACATCTTCGGAGGCGAAACGAATCAGGCGTCTACATATATAGAGCGGATCTTCACCTGATTCAAGCATTCTATAGAGCCAGTACAGGCTTCCGTCTGGATCTGAATCCCGAAGGCTCTTATGGAGTGCGGAGATCAGATTGTAATGTTCTTCTCCATCCTTATCGTAACGCAGGGACGTCTGCTGAGCGGCCTCTTTAATATCTTCTTTACGAATTTGGAGGGATAGCTTGTCTGGCTCACGGTTTGTGTCTTTATGACGCAAAAGGACAAGGGTGGCTGCGATTTCCAGGGTATTGAGGCCCTTACGGGCATCGCCATCTGCCAAAGTACAGAGAATGTCAAGTGAATCTACTCCCCAACTGAGACCGCTCTCTCCAAGTCCCTCAGGGCTTTGGGCCAGTGCTCGTTGAAAAATGGCCCCCAGATGATCTTTACTTAAAGGGCTGAGAACGAGAACCCGGCAACGTGATAACAGGGGGGCAATGATCTGGAAAGAGGGGTTTTCTGTTGTGGCACCAATAAGGGTGAAGAGACCGTTTTCCACATGGGGCAGGAAGGCATCTTGCTGCCCCTTATTGAACCTGTGAATTTCATCAATAAAGAAAATAGTGCTGCGCTGTTCTTCTTTTTTGAGTTTTTCAGCCTGTGCCACAATCTGTCGGACCTCTTTGACCCCGGACAGTACTGCGGAGAAATAGACAAAATCGGCACTGGTGGAACGTGCCAGGATTCTGGCAAGAGTGGTTTTTCCGGTTCCTGGAGGCCCCCACAGGATAAGTGAAGGGAGTGTGCCGGCCGCAAGCATGCTTGTGAGGATTCTGCCTTCTCCAAGAATGGATTCCTGGCCTACGATTTCACTAAGATTCTGTGGTCGTATACGCTCGGCAAGTGGTGGCTGGTGAGGGGGCTTGCTTTTCATTCCTGCTAAGGTGTTGGCTTTAAATGGGAGTTGGTTCAAACAACGGGCCTGTTCTCTGCACGTTCTTTTAAAAGGAGTGACCCTCAAATGCCTAAGATAACGCCTTATGATTGACGCTACGATACCTGATGTTAAAAAGCAACATCCACCTTTTAAGGCGACTCTAAGAGAATAACTCCATAAAATACTCTACTCCCTGGAGGGCATACAGGCAAGGGAAGCCATAAGGAATAGTTAAAATTGAGACCACTATTTCAGAATGTTATAGCCCTGCACTCCCCGTATGAAAAATATCAAAATTCAATCGCAATTCCTTGAAAGCTAAAGTTTCCGATGGTATCATTCATTTGCCTTCAGTGAGACATATGTGATGTCTTTTAATTTGTTTTCCGTAAAATTTGGAATGTGAGCAGAACTATAAATGGCCCCCAAGAAGATCCTTGTTATAGATGATGAGGCATTTATTGCCGATATGAGTCGTATGGCTCTTAGTGATATTGGCCATGATGTGTTCTGTGCCTACAGCGGGGAACAGGCCGTTGAAATGGCCATGACCACCCAGTTTGATCTTGCCATTATAGATGGTTTACTTCCCGGGATGACAGGTGTTGAAACCTTTGATGTTATTCGTCAGACAGCCCCCGGTATCATAGGTATTCTGGTCTCTGGTCATACCAATATGGATATGGTTGTCCAGGCAATGAACAGCGGCTTTAGCGGTGTCCTGGAAAAACCACTCGATGCCCTGGAACTGGTAAAGGCAGTGCAGGAGGCCTTGGCCATTGCTGGTCTGCGTGAAGAAAATACCCGTCTAAAGACTATACTGCCACTCTATAAACTTGGTGAAAAATTTATTGCCGCCACCTCTCTGGATGAGGTCTACGAACTCTTACTGGAGGCCGTGAATCTCCAGATCAATGTCCCCACCATGTCTCTTATGATGTTTGCGGAAGAGGATGATTGTCTCCATGTGGTGGCTTCAATGGGGATGGATGAAGACCTTACTGCTGCTGTTGCCATTAAGTCCGGTGAGCAGATAGCTGGTTGGGTGTATAAACATGGAGAGGCGGTAATTTTTAACAAAAATACTCAAGAGGAATCACCCCTTGCCAAACACCTTAAACGTAGTGAGATTACGGCCTCAATTTCCTTTCCGCTCATGGGCAGAGAAAAAGTCCTAGGTGTCTTGAATGTGAATCAAACCAACAAGGATGTTGAGTTTAACAAGTCTGACATAGAGCTTCTGTCCGTTATCTGCGGCCAGGCCGTTATGGCCCTGGAAAATGTTGTCTACATGAATGAACGGGAACAGAACATTCGCACCAAGGCCCTCTTTGAACAGTATGTGGCCCCCGAGGTAGCTGAAATCCTCCTCAGTTCCGGAAAGGACATTATGGACATCGGAGGTGTCCGGGAGATCAGTATCCTCTTTGCCGATATCCGGAATTTTACCTTTGCGGTACAGCATCTGTCCCACGAAGATATCCATATCTTCCT
>CAYWMZ010000206.1:0-4991 GCA_964459485.1 uncultured Desulfocapsa sp.
ACCTCTGGCAATGACGAGCTGTGGGAGCCGTGGCAGAATAGTGTTAGCGGACAGCGTGGCAGGGATTATGAAGAGCTCAAAATGAAACAGGCCCGTAAATTGATAGGGGAATCGGAGGAGATCTTCGGCCCTTTTAAGGGGTTGAAGATACTTGATGTTTCCACCCCGCTCACCCTGCGGGACTGGACGGGCAGTCCGGATGGCAGCGCCTATGGGGTGCTGCGTTCCTCAGGCCAGATGCTGGCCACGGCCATGCTGAACCGTACTGCGGTGAAGGGGCTCTCCCTGGCAGGGCAGAATATCCTGGCACCGGGGCTTATTGGGACTATTATGGGGTCGTTTGGCACAGTGAAGCTTATCATCGGTGCTGAAAAATTTAACGAGACCATACGCCTTCGGGGAGAATTATGATACGGGCCCTGCTCTTTGTCCTTGGTAGCCTGTTTTTTCTCTATATCTCCAGGCGTTCCCTCCTTAATTTCAGGTCACACGGGTTCTATCGCTTCTTCGTCTTTGAGGGCTTGTTAGGTCTGGTGCTGCTCAATCATCCTCACTGGTTTCTCAATCCTTTTTCACCACTTCATCTCCTGTCCTGGTTGCTGCTTCTGATCTCAATTACATTTATTATTCAGTCCCTTTTGCTTATAAAACGGCGGGGCGGCCATGCAGATAGAGAGGATATGCCTGAAAACCACGCCTTTGAGAATACCGTAAACGTAGTGACGGTTGGGCTCTATCGTTATATTCGCCACCCCATGTACAGCTCCCTGCTCTTTCTTGCCTGGGGGGCACTCTTTAAACAGGTCAGTCCCTTGAGTGTAGTTCTGGTGCTGTGGGTGAGTGGCTTTCTATATGCTACGGCTCGGGCTGAAGAGCGTGAGAATATCCGTTATTTTGGGGGGGAGTATGGTGAATATATGAAACGCAGTAAAATGTTTATTCCCTGGATTGTGTAGGAGCAAATATGAAAAAAATATTCCTTTTTATTACCACCAGTCTGGGCAGTTGGCTTGGCTGGAAACTTGGTGCATCCTACGGCATTATGACCGCCTACTGGCTGAGTGTTGTTGGAAGTGTGGTGGGCGTCGTTGCGGGAGTCAAATTTAACTCCCGTTTTCTGGGGTAGCCCCTGAGTCGGAGCTTCCCCTTACTCCTGCATCAGATCTGTACTGAGATAGCGTTCCCCTGTATCCGGGAGGATGGTTACGATGGTCTTGCCCTCCAGGGCGGTTTCTTTTGCCAGTTTCAGGCTGGCCCACATGGCCGCACCTGAAGAGATCCCCACCAGTAGCCCTTCCTGTCTGGCCAGTAGCCTTGCGGTCTCCATGGCATCATCGTTGCTGACGCTGATAACCCTGTCGATCAGGCTAGTGTCGAGATTGGCGGGGACGAATCCCGCCCCTATGCCTTGAATCTTATGGGGGCCCGCTGTTCCCCCGGACAGGATGTTGGAATCGGCAGGTTCCACCGCCACCCCCACAATGTCTGGATTCTTCTCTTTGAAGTTTGTCATAACCCCGCTGAATGTGCCGCCAGTCCCCACACCCGCAACGAAGAGATCTATTTTTCCGTCACAGGCCTGCCAGATTTCCTCTGCCGTGATCTTCTGGTGAATGGCTGGATTGGCGGGGTTTTCAAACTGTCTCACCATAAAGCTGTTGCTGTTTTGCTTGAGTTGCTCTTCGGCTGCGGCAATGGCACCATTCATCCCCTTGGCGGCCGGGGTCAGCATCAGTGTTGCCCCCAAATGTTTAAGGAGTGTCCTGCGTTCGATGGACATGGATTCTGGCATGGTCAGGATCAGGGGTAATTTCTTCTGGGCACAGACCAGGGCCAGGCCCAGCCCGGTATTACCCGAAGTGGCCTCCACAACAGTGGTGCCTTCAGTGATATCTCCACTCTCAAGACCGGCCTCTATCATGGCCAGGGCAATTCGGTCTTTGACGCTGCCCATGGGGTTACGGGATTCCATCTTTGCCAGAACCGTGGCCTTGCAGCCGGTGGTGATGTTGACAAGGGAGAGAAGCGGGGTGCCGCCAATGGTACTACTCACAGACTGTATCATGATGTGCCTCCTTTTCTACCTGAGTAGATGAGTTCCGGACGTTTTAGTACTACCCTGGTGTCCGAGGGGACAGATTCGGTGAGCCAGATATTTCCGCCGATTACCGATCTGGCACCGATTGTGGTCTTGCCGCCAAGGATAGTGGTGTTGGCATAGATAATAACATCATCTTCAATGCTGGGATGGCGTTTTACATCCCGCATAACCTGGCCCGCATCCTTGGGCAGGGACAGGGCCCCAAGGGTAACCCCCTGGTAGATTCGGACATTTGAGCCAATAATGGTGGTCTCTCCAATAACCACACCCGTACCGTGATCGATAAAAAAGCCGGGGCCGATGGTGGCACCCGGATGGATATCAATACCGGTCCGATTGTGGGCGTGTTCGGTCATGATGCGTGGCATGATGGGAACTTTAAGATCGTAGAGTTCATGGGCCATACGGAAGATAGAGGTGGCCAGCAGTCCGGGATAGCAGAAAATAACCTCATCTGTGCTGGTACAGGCGGGATCACCGGCAAGGGTGGCCCGGATATCAGTTGAAAGCAGGGCTGATATCCCGGGCAGACGTTGGATAAGGGCCAGAGCTTTACGGTGTCCCCGTTCTTCGCAGTTGGTACAGGGGTGGTTCGAGCGCCTGCAATCATGGCGAATGGCCATGGTGATTTCCCGTGAGAGACGTTCGTAGAGTTCAGTAATCTCTTTGCCTAGATAGTACTCCAGGTTGGATCCGTGGAGCTTACTTTTGGTGAAATATCCCGGAAAGAGTATCTGCCGAACCTGATAGATAATATCTATAATTGCAGTGTGTGAGGGGATGGGAATGGGGCCCACATGGTCAAAACAGTCCTCCGTTTGCCAGGCGGCGACCAAGGTCTCCACCACAGGGGGGAGCCTGTCGTGCAGCCCGCTGCCAGAGTGCAATTCAGGTTCGCAGTGTTCGGGGATGTAGATTTTTTTGCCAGCCATGGGGGCCTCTTGTTGGTAAAAAAAATGGTAACCATTCAGAGCACTCTGAACAGTCACAGACCTTGCTTATTTACTATTTCTTGCTCTTTGCTGAATAGTTACAAAAAATGAAAAGTTATTTCATCTCTTTTCTGATTTTGTCGATTGCCTGTTGCAGCGGCATACCGTTATTAAGCTTTGCCTGTGGATTGACAATGAGCAGCTCCTGCCAGGTGGCGATGGCCTCCTCCGGTTTGTTGAGGTCGTAGAGCAGAACTATACCCTTGTTGAGGCGGGAATGCTCGTGTTTGGGGTCAACGGTGTAGGCCTTCTCGAATGATTCAATGGCCTTTCCGGGCTGCTTGTTCCTGCGGTACATGACACCAAGATCGGTGAGTACATCAGCATTGTCAGGGTTGAATTCCAGGGATTTCAAATAGGCCTTGATGGCCTTTGCGGACTGTTTGGAGTCGTAGTAGAGATGGCCAAGCTGGGTCCAGGCGGCACCGTCTTGGGGATTTGCTGTTACTTTTGCCTCAAAGTTGGCAATGGCATCGCTGGTCTGTTTGCTCAGTGTTGCAGGGTTGCTTGCTGCTGCTGTTTGAATCGGGGCAGGGTCGTTGTGGGGAGCTGCCGGAGCCAGTTTGTAGACGGCAAAAATGGCTCCGCTGATAAAACCGATGACAAGGCCAATGAGCAGGGCGTAGAAGAGAGACTCTTTTTTTACCATGGAACTTTTTTCTGACATCGTAGTTATCCTGTTGTTGGGTGGGTGGTGGCTGAATAGACTCCTGAGAGGAGCTGTAAACTATCTGATAAGTATAGGCAGAAAATTTTTTATGTCAAACTATGTGATGCACTATTGTTGCAGAGATATCTCATTTTTGGATTTGCTACCGGGAGCTTGAGGAAAAAGGTGCTGGAATGGTTGTTCTGTGCTATATAGGGAACCTTTGCTTTTTTGGAAAAGAAAATATCGAATGTCGAACACGGAAGGTCTCAAGAGTTGAAGTTTTCCTTCTCTGTTTACCCTTTCCGGTTCATCTTTTACAAAAAAAAAGGCAATATTCTGAAAAATTCAGAATATTGCCTTGAAAGTACTGGAGGCGGCGAGCGGATTTGAACCGCTGAATCATGGTTTTGCAGACCAGTGCCTTAGCCGCTTGGCTACGCCGCCAATAGATGCCCCACGGGGCATGAGCCACACTTTATACCACAGTTTCTGTTTTTAACAAGGGGAAAATGTCCATGGATATTGAATCACTGGTACGACGGAACAAGGATGAGCTGGCAGGACTGGAGCAGCTTCTTGGATACCGTTTTACCGACCTGCGCCTGTTGCAAAAAGCATTAATTCACTCGTCTTTTGCTTTTGAACAGGCTCAGATTGATAAAAACAACGAAATACTCGAATTTTTAGGGGATGCAGTCCTTGATCTGGTCATAGGGCATACCCTTTGCACTCGCTTTGCCGATATGCGGGAAGGGGAACTGACCCGGCTCCGTTCTTCACTGGTGAACGAGACCAACCTGGCCCTGATGGCTCGAGAGCTGCACCTTGGTGACTATCTCTGCCTTGGTAAGGGAGAAGATGCCTCCAATGGCCGTAATAAATCCTCTATCCTGTCTTGTGCCTACGAGGCTGTGATTGGGGCTGTGTTTGAGGACAGCGACTATGCCACAGTGGAGAGAACAATCTGTAAGTTCTTTGTGCCGGCCATGGCCGCCAAGAAGGAAGAGTTGCTGATGGCCGATGCCAAGAGCAGATTGCAGGAGGCCTTGCAGGAGAAATTCAACGAGGCCCCCTCATATCGAATAGATCAGGAAGAGGGGCCGTCCCACCAGAAGGTCTTCAGTGTCTCTGTGCTGTTTCGGCAAGAGGCCCTTGGCTGTGGCTCGGGTGGTTCCAAAAAAGAGGCTGAGCAGCGTGCCGCTACGGCGACTTTGGAAATGCTGGACGATGTAATTGCACGCTTTTC
>CAYWMZ010000207.1:0-4989 GCA_964459485.1 uncultured Desulfocapsa sp.
CCTAGCATATAGTTGAAACCGGCCACCAGTTCTCCGACTTCATCCTGGCTTTCCTGCTTAACGCGACGACCGAAATCACGATCACGGGCCACATCGGCCACCCCTTCGGAAAGCCGTTGGATGGGGCCGGCGAGGATACGGCCAAGATACATTGCGGCAATAAGGGAGAGGAACAGCAGACCGGCAGAGATGAAGAGGGTCAGCTGAATATGGTTGCGGATGGTGGTTTTGATCTCCCTTTGATCGTCAGCAATATGGATGGAGCCGATGCTTTTCCCTTCAGAGATGATGGGGATATTAAAGTGCATCAGACCATGTTTGGTAAAAATATGGGACTGGATATCATCATTCTTGTAGTCGGCAATTTCAGAGGGAATAGATGTTCGATCCTTGGAATGAGAGGGGTAGATGGCAAAGAGGGAGCCGTCTGCCCGAAATATTCTGGCGGTAACAATGGAGTGAATGGCCTTGAGGTTGGCAAGATTTTCGGTGGCAGCGGGGCTGTCATCAAATTCGAGGGGTGCTACATTTTCCACAGCAAGCAGGCTTCCTATGGTGGCCAGGGTGTGTTGGAGGTTGGCACGGGTGTTACGAATATCCTTGATCAGGAAGACCACGGTGGAGCTGAGCAGAAGTGATAGGGCAAGCAGCAATAAGCATAGAGTGACTTTAAAACGGATGGAACGGTTATTAAACCATGCTCTCATCTGCTCTGCTCTCCATTGATAATGGTGGCCAGTTTGAGGAGGCGTGAGCTGATGCTGAGTCCTGCTCTATTTACAGATTCCAAATTAATAATAAAGCGAATCTTGGTGCCGTGTCGTGTTAGTTCTATCATTCCCCCCTGTTTTGCAAATCCGGTTTTGTCGGAGATAGTGAGTATGGGCCTTGTTGCTATCTCGTCAAGGGATTTAGCCAGCATTTTTGTATTTGAATTGCCAATAAAGAGGACTTCGCACTCCTTTGTGGTTTGGAGAGGAGAGAGGATATGAACTGCGATCGTCTGCGATTGAATTTGCCTTTCTTCAAGGAAAAGGAGCTGTTTGGCCAATGCATCCTCGCCCAGCAGGCAGATATCCAGGGGGGCATCGCTTGGGGAGGCGGGCCAGGTGGTGTATTTGCTGAAGTTATAGATATAGGCCGTCTTGACCTTGGCCTCTCCCTGGTCGCTGGCCCCAAAGCTGGTTCTGGCCTGGAGGGAACAGAGTAGCGCTATGAGTGGCAGCAAAAAGAATTTATGGAGAGAAGAGTGGTTCATCTAAGGTGGCACCTAAAAGTCCAAGGTCAGGCCGGCATAGATACTCCTTGGAATATCACTGTGATGTATAGCATCGGTGGATGGAAATTCGGTATGATCGGGATCAAACAGGTTTTGCCCCACCAGGCTGAGTTCCACTCCTTTGGTGGGCTGCCAGGCAGCCCGGAGGTCACAGCGTAGGAAGGCGGGAATGGGATCGTTGGCATAGTTCAGCTTCGAGGAACCGTAAAAGGCCGCGCCCAGGCTCACGTCCCTTTGTGGCTTCCAATTTAAGGTCAGGTTGTAGATGGAGCTTGGGCTGCGATCTTCAAAATCGCTATAGAGATCTTGGGGTAACCCCGGTGTTTCTTCAATTGTCACCTGGAGGTAGGAGTAGTTTGCGTGGAGCGTTAGGTTCGCCAAGACCTTCCAGTTTGCACTGATCTCAAAGCCGTAGCTGTGGCCGGAGATATTATTCACCATCTGTAGCCCTGTACGGAGATGCGGTACCGGTTTCAGGGCCGGGCCTGGGGTAAAAGGTGCAAAACCCCGAACATGATCATAGGTGGTGTAGAACAGGGCCAGATCCAGGCTGGTGCAATTGCTGAGGCTACTTCTGTAGCCGGCTTCATAGGCAATGGTATGCTCTGCATCAAGCTCAGGGTTGCCAATTATCCAGTAACCGGCCAGTTGGTTCGGGGCACCGTTTAGTGGGAAATATTTGTACTCCATGGCAATATCCTGCTCTCCAATGGAGGGGCTGCGTACGGCTCGTGACACAGAGGCCCAGAAGCTGTCTTTTTCGGTTGCCTTCCAGAGGATGCGTACTGTGGGGAGAACCTCAAAGTCCGAGAGACTCTGCTCTTCGAATTTACTGCCCAGGGTTAGGCTGAGACAATCTGGGAGCAGGCTGATCTCATCCTGGATAAAAAAACTGTAGAGATAGTCGTTACGATTATTCTGGCGTAGTGTCAGGTTATTATTTGCTGTGAGTTCTGACTCTGTGTTTCTATAGCGAAATCCATACGTCAGGTCTTGGTTTTTTCCTATGGCCAGCTGCTGTTGCAGGGCCAGATCCCAGGTGTTCATATCAGAGGTGTAAAAAAAGGAGTCTCGATACACCTTGTCATAGTACAGTTTGATATTCACCTGATTGGTGTCACTGAGATGATGCTGCCAGGATCCCACCATGTTCCAGCCTCGGCTGTTGTCATCGGTTAGAACCTCCCTGCTGTATGGTGGGCTAGGAACTGCCTCGATCATGTGTTCTTCAATGGTTCCGTTATAAAAACCGCCCTGCAAGTTGAAGCTATTATTGGAGGTAGGTGTCCAGTCGCTGCGAAAAGAGCCGTTGCCGATGGTGCTGCCATCATAATTATCAGTGCCCACCGGATGTTGCAGACGTCCATGATCCCTGTACTTAAGGCTTATGCGGTAAGCGGCATCTTCGTTTATCCGTCCACCGTAACGGATTCCGGCCAGGGCCTTATTGATGGTTCCGCTGGAGACGGCAACATGGCTGCCCTGCGTTTCCGAGGCACTTTTTGTTATAATGTTGATCACTCCATTGACGGCATTAGCACCCCAAATGGTGGCTCCCGGCCCCCGAATCACCTCAATGCGATCGATATCATCCAGTACCATATCCTGATTTTCCCAATAGACCCCCGCATAGAGCAGGGTGTAGATGGAGCGACCATCTATCATGACCAGTAATTTATCGCCGTAGCGACCGCTGCCCCCACGAATACTAACGGACCAGGAGTTCCCGTTGATACGAGACACCTGGACACCGGGGGCCAGACGGAGCAGCTCTGGAATTTCGGTGAGTCCAGAGTTGTGGATCATCTCCTGGTTGATAACAAAGACGGCAGAACTCACATCTTTGAGCCGCTGAGTCTTCTTCGATGCTGAGTAGACTTCGATATCCATAAGGGATTCGATATCAAGATCAATCAGGTCGTTGGTGGGGAGTTCCGTTGCAAGAGGGACTGCGTAGGCTGGCAGCAGGAGGTGGCCGTAGACAAGGCCTGCCAGAATGAAGAGTTTGTGGGAGAAGTGATTCATTGCATAACCTGTTGAGGTATTTTGAGAGTAGTTCCAAGCCCCCCATATCATTTCAAGGGGGGGGATGATTGTATACAGTCAGACTAAGTGTATTGTAGGGGAAAGACGGGGTAAATTGCAAATTTTTCCAATGGCTATCTGGGAAGTATGCTAATCCAACGGTGTTATAGGAAATATCTTCCAAATTTTCGATCCCACCAGCCAACAAAAGAGAAGAGGTTCTTCCAAATTGTCACCTTTTCTACAGAAAAGGCCCTGCCGGTGTCCCCTTTGATCTGCCATATTCTTATCCTATCTTTCTGAAATAGAGTGATTGTTATCTGTTTTGTTTGTCTGGCACAGTGGTTGCTGTTCTCTTTTCTATAACCAGTTAACAGCCCGAGGAAAAGTATGGAACTCTTACACGAACGAAAAGACATGATCCACCGCACCGGAGAACAACCCTTCTCCCTGGTGTGCAACAAGGACTCCCTTGCCGGGGCCGTTAGTCAGCGGGCCTGTGTCTTCTGTGGTTCACGGGTGGTACTTTATCCCATCGCCGATGCCCTGCATTTGGTACACGGCCCCATAGGATGCGCCGTTTATACCTGGGATATTCGGGGTGCCCTCTCCTCAGGCCCCGAGCTGCATAGGCTCTCCTTTTCAACCGACCTCCAGGAACTGGATGTGGTCTTTGGGGGTGAAAAGAAGCTGAGGGCAGCACTCACAGAACTTATAGAACGACATAGCCCCAAGGCTGCATTTATATACTCCACCTGCATTGTGGGTATTATTGGTGATGATGTGGAGGCGGTATGTCGTCAAGTGCAAGAAGAGACCGGAATCCCGGTGATCCCAGTGCAGTCAGAAGGTTTTAAAGGCAATAAACGAGCCGGTTACACTGCCGCCTGTAATGCCATGGGACGACTTATCGGCATGGGTGATACCAGTTCTATAAGCCCCCATTCCATCAATATCCTGGGTGATTTTAATCTGGCCGGTGAGATCTGGATGATTCGGGAATACTTTGAGCGCATGGGGGTTGAGGTGGTGGCCAATATCACCGGGGATGGCCGGGTGGCCGATATCCAGCGGGCCCATGGTGCTGCGCTGAATGTGGTGCAGTGCTCAGGCTCTACAATGGATCTGGCCAATCTCATGGAGGATGAGTATGGAATTCCCTCCATGCGGGTCTCTTACTTTGGAGTGGAAGATATGGCCACCGCCCTCTACGACGTGGCCGAACATTTCAGTGATGACCCCTCCATTATGGAGAGGGCCAAAGAATTGGTGGGCGAAGAGTTGCAAGTGCTGATGCCCAAACTCAAATTTTACCAAGAACATCTTCAGGGCAAGAAGGCCGCCATCTATGTGGGCGGCACCTTTAAGGCCTTCTCCCTGGTTAAGGCTTTTCGCCTTTTGGGGATGGATGTAGTGATGGTTGGCTCCCAGACCGGAACAGAACAGGAGTATCGGGAGCTTGCCGAAATAACTGATCCAGGCACCATTATTGTGGATGATACCAACCCCCTGGAACTCACCAGCTTTTTGGAAGAAAAGCCAGTGGATATCTTTGTGGGTGGGGTTAAAGAACGGCCCATCGCCTACAAACTCGGCGTGGGTTTTTGTGACCATAACCACGAACGCAAGGAGGCTCTGGCCGGATTTTCCGGGATGCTGAACTTCGCCTCCGAGGTCTACTCTTC
>CAYWMZ010000208.1:0-4982 GCA_964459485.1 uncultured Desulfocapsa sp.
GGTTAAAGACATTTGTGTCTTTGACAATAAGAGAATCAAGCTGTCGGGCAGCAGCCCCTTTCTGGAGACTAAACCACCATAAATCGGTTTCCTGCCACAAAGGGGCAAAGCATTCAACGGGACAGGATCGATTCTGATCATTTTCATGTAATGGACTCCCTGCCCATACAAAGCCGATACGTTTACCTGTCTCCGTTGTTGCCAGTTCATTTTTCCAAAATGTTTTCTTTCTTTTATCGACGTACAGATGAGGAACCACTAGAGGGATACTTGTGGTGTCTGTTTCAAGTGTTGCAGCAAGGCTGATTAAAGAACTCTGGTAATCATATTGTTGAGGCAAAGTAGTCTGTCCAGTCACCGTATCAATACCTGGGAAGTCTTTGAACAGGCCTAATATCTCTGTTTGCACCTCAAAAGTTACGCAGGCCCCAAATCGCTTAGCTAAGATTGGGAGATACCTTGCAAATTGTATTGAGTCTCCAACACCCTGCTCAGCATAAACAAAGATTTTTTTCCCCCGCAACGATTCCCCCTGCCACACTGGCCAAGGAAGAGAACGCTTCACCATGCCCTGACAATCCATGCGTTTTTGATAATAATGCCACCCCTTTTTAAAATGACCAAGCAAGAGATGGATCATTCCAAGATAGGTGTGAAACTCAAGATTGTTTGGGGCAAGTGCCAGGGCATCTTCAAATATCTTCAAACTCTCTTCAAAGCGATTTTGATGGTAAAGAATAAGGCCCAGATTTTGATATGCCTCAACAAAAGTTGAATCCTTTTTAATTACATCACGACAAATGGATTCTGCTTCCTCTTCTTGTCCACAAATATGAAGATAGTAGGCACACACTGTAAGGGCCAAAGGGTTGTGTGGATGCAGTTCCACATATTCCCTTATGAGAACAAGCGACTCATCGGATTTTTTCAAATCATGAAGTATCCCTGCCTTGACAAGTATGTAGTCAAGCTTCGTAGCATCGCTTAGGATCGCCTGGCTAATATGATCCAAAGCCTGCCCCCTCTCTTCCCTTTTAAGGTGAATTTTTGCACATTCATACTGTGCTGGTGCATTCTCCGGATACAAATAAACAATATCCTCAAACAAGTCTAATGCACTGTCATAACGACCATTATCTAGTTCTCGAACCGCATTTTCAGCCAACACCTCTATTTCCTGTTCAGTATCCTTGTTCTCACATTTCATACCATCTGCTCTTTTCAAAAAGTTTAGCTTTATCTGCACTTTCAGATAAAAAAAATAATTTGAATCAACTTTACTTTTTCCATAAAGAAATAGCCAGTTAGTGTCGAATAATAGATAACTGCGAGGAAATTGAGACCCAACGACATTACGCTTGTGAAGATTGAAAATGACGCCAAATGACCTTTTCAAGGAGGATTCCACATGGCACTTACAATCAACACAAACGTACCTTCATTAAACGCCCAAAGAAATCTCGGTAAATCCCAAAGTGCTCTAGCCACGTCCATGGAGCGCCTCTCTTCTGGCCTACGAATAAATTCTGCAAAAGATGATGCAGCAGGTCTTGCTATTTCAGATCGCATGACCTCTCAAATTAGAGGCCTTAACCAGGCCACTCGAAATGCAAATGATGGTATTTCTCTGTCCCAGACGGCTGAAGGGGCAATGCAGGAGTCTACCAATATCCTGCAACGTATCCGTGAGCTGGCCGTTCAATCGGCAAATGCCACCAACTCGGCAGCAGACAGGCAGGCCTTGCAGTCAGAAGTGAACCAACTGAAATCCGAACTCAACCGAATAGCAAACTCCACCTCGTTTAATGGCTTAAAAATTATAGATGGTACCTTTGTAACTCAACAGTTCCAGGTCGGTGCCAATGCCAATGAGACTATAGATATATCAATTGCCGGAATGGCAGCGACAGATTTGAGCAGAAGTTTTGTTGATGAGGTGAATCTCACAGCCAGTCAGGGTACGGGTTCTGCTGCCGCAGCAGCTACATCACTCCCCGCAACAAACACCATAGGTGCCCAGAACCTCATTCTCTCAGGAACAGTTGGTGCTGCCACCGCAACCGTTGGGGCTGGTGCCACCGCAGAAGAGATTGCGGTTACCATCAACGACCAGTCTGGCTTAACTGGAATTTCAGCCAGGGCCACAAATGTTATTACCCTCTCGAGCCTGTCCTCGGCAGGTACCATTTCATTTACCCTGAGTTCCGATACGGGCTCCTCGGCATTGATAACTGCATCTGGTTCCGCTGGAGACCTTGAAGATCTGCAAAACAGGATCAACCAGACTTCAGGAAAGACAAGTATTACTGCAACGGTGCAAGGTGGTACCCTTACCCTTACCCAAAAAGAGGGTAAAGATATCCGTATTGAGGATTTCACAAACTCCACAGCCGGAAATCAGACTTTCCAGGCAACGGGTGCAGACGGAAATGCCATTACTCTTACTGAGGCCGGGTCTGATTCAACATCTATTTCCGGAACCATTGAATTTACATCGAACAATACCTTCTTTGTCTCTTCAAATGTTGCTGCGGCGAGTGGCTCCATCGTCAACCAGGTCGCCAACACCAATGTATCAGCAACTGCAGAATATGTAAGCTCCATTGATATTGGAACCGTGGCTGGCGCAAATGATGCCATAGATATCGTAGACAGTGCCCTTGCAACCATTGATGCTGCAAGAGGGGATCTGGGTGCAATCCAGAATCGTTTCGAATCCACCATTGCCAATCTCCAGAATGTTGCTGAGAACCTGACGGCTGCACGATCACGGATCATGGATGCTGATATAGCCCAGGAGACATCCAGAATGACCAAACAGAATATTCTGCAACAGGCAGGTGTATCTATTCTGGCCCAGGCCAACCAGACCCCGCAGCTGGCATTATCATTATTACAGGGATAATTTCTTTGATAATCTATTCCCTAGAACCGTTGCTGAAGAGTGGCGGTTCTAGGAAATAATTATTTAATTTCTAAAGCTTTTTTAAAGGAGCACCGATGATGAATATAGATAAGAGAAAAATTATCCCAAAAGGAGGGACAAAAGCTAGTACAACCGTTTCAAAAATAATGCATTTCCAAGGGCAAGGATGCCCGCAAGCACTCCCCAATCTGAATATTCATGGAGGAATATCATGGGTTTAACTATTAACACAAACGTAATGTCCCTCAATGCTCAACGAAACTTGGGCAAATCTCAAACAGCACTGGCCAAATCAATGACCCGTCTCTCATCTGGTCTGCGGATTAACTCTGCAAAAGATGACGCAGCCGGACTGGCCATTTCAGATCGTATGACCTCGCAAATCCGCGGTCTGAATCAGGGAGTGCGAAATGCCAATGACGGTATTTCACTGTCCCAAACTGCTGAAGGCGCAATGCAGGAGTCTACCAATATTCTCCAGCGTATGCGTGAACTCTCCGTTCAATCTGCAAACGCATCTAACTCCGGTGCAGATCGTCAGGCCCTGCAAGCTGAGGTAAATCAGCTCCAGCAGGAAATGAATCGTATTGCCGGAACCACAACCTTTAACGGAATCAAGGTCCTTGACGGTACATTCGTAGCCCAGGACTTCCAGGTTGGTGCTAAAGCCAACGAAACCATCAGTGTTAATATCTCCAGTATGGAAACAACGGCCCTTGGTCGAAACGCTGTGGACAGTTCCAACCAGACTGCAAACGTTGGTACAGGATCAGCCAGTGGTGCAGCCGCTACTTCCATGTCCGCAAATAATGCTATTGCTGTACAGACCCTGACTGTTTCCGGTTTCGCCGGAAGTAAGAATGTTGCTGTGGCGGTAACCGATACCGCAAAAGAAATCGCAGCCGCAGTAAATGATCAATCTGGACTCACTGGGGTTGAGGCAACCGCTACGACAAAGGCCAAAATCACTGCATTTAGTGAAGCTGGTACAGTAAGCTTTAACATTGGAACCGATTCCACCAACAGTACCACCATCACCACCGCAGTAACCACCACAGATATGGAAGCACTGGTTACCGCTATTAATGATGCCTCTGGAAAAACCGGTATTACCGCATCCTATGATTCCTCAACCGATGATATCGTGCTGACACAGTCTGAAGGAAAAGATATCAAAATTGAGAATTATACCAATACCGGTGCTGCAACTGGTAGCACCATGGCTGTATCCGGTTCTGCTAATTCTTATGGCAACAGCCTGAGTCTCACTGAAGGTACAGCTAATACCGATTCCACAGTCCTTGCTGGTGAGGTAGAATTCTCATCTGCCAACTCCTTTTTTGTCTCCTCTGATGTCTCCGCAGGATCCGGCTCTGTGACCAATGCAGCTGCCAATACTGCCATAGCATCATCAAAAGAAGCAGTTTCTGATGTTGATATCAGTACGGCAGATGGTGCCCAGACCGCCATCGATATTATCGACAAGGCCATCGCCAAAATCGATTCTCAACGTGGTGATCTCGGTGCAATCCAGAACAGGTTTGAATCCACCATAGCCAACCTGCAGAATATCTCAGAGAACATCTCTGCTGCTCGGTCACGGATCCTGGATGCAGATATTGCCCAGGAAACTTCTGCCATGACCAAGAACAATATCCTGCAACAGGCTGGGGTTTCAATCCTGGCCCAGGCAAATCAAGTGCCGCAGCTTGCACTTTCACTGCTTGGATAGAATTCTGGCTGGGAATAAATATATATTCTGACAGGTTAGCTATGTCAGAAACAGACCCTCAAGGAGGACCAGAAAGTTCTTCTCGTTCTCCTTGAATTTCTTTTTAAAAAAAACCGATTTTTTTCTTAAGTATTTTTTAAAAATCACCGATACTAATGGTATCAGAATAACCATAACAGAAAGGAGGTACACAAAAAGATTTAAAGATTGACACGTTAGAATATTTACAGGGCATGGATGCCCGAACATACCCCAAACTGATTATTCAAGGAGGAATATCATGGGTTTAACTATTAACACAAACGTAATGTCCCTCAATGCTCA
>CAYWMZ010000209.1:0-4972 GCA_964459485.1 uncultured Desulfocapsa sp.
CCTGAAGAACGCGTAAAAAGTTTTTCTGGATGGCAAGGGGCAGCTCACCCACCTCATCGAGAAAGAGGGTGCCACCATTGGCATGTTGAATCAAGCCCTCTTGGGCCCGATCTGCACCTGTAAAGGCACCCTTTACATGACCAAAGAGGGTGCTCTCTATTAAGGTATCCGGCAGAGAGGCGCAGTCCACTACCACAAAGGGTTTATGGCTGCGTTCGCTGTTTTCGTGCAGTGCCTGGGCAAAGAGCTCTTTACCGGTTCCCGTTTCACCGGTAATCAGGACATTGCTGTGGCTGGCAGCGGCGGTGGCCAGTTGATCCAGGCTGTGATTGATCGCTTTGGATTTGCCAATAATAGAACCTCGCAGTAAGGCAACCGGGACGGCTTTGATGCGCTGTTTTTCTTTACGATACTGGAGGGCCCGGGTCAGATGCATGGGGAGGTCTCGAATGACATGGGGCTTCTCTATATAGCTCCAGGCCCCTCCCAGTACGGCCTTTTCCGCACCGTCTGCTGCACCGTGGCCGGTGATGATAATGACTTCCGGATAGGAAGGGGTTTTGGTGAATTTAGGCAGATCCTCCAGACCGTTTCCGTCGGGCAGTTGCACATCAAGAAGAATCACATCCCAGCCACCTTCTCTGGCTAGGGTCAGGCCGTGATCCAGGGTATGGGCCGCCGCAGTCGTATATCCTTTACGATCAAGCTGTTCACTGAGCATGGAACTGAGTACCTTGTCGTCATCGACGATAAGAATCCTGGCCAGGCTTTCCTGGGGAGGGCAGGGGAAAGTACTCTCGACCTGAGGGGCTTTAGTGGGCTGTGTCATTTTTGTCATCGAGGATTCTACGAAGTATATTTGCCATAGTGCTGGGTTTAATGGGTTTTTCAAGGAATGCCCGAAATCCGTCCTGTGCGGCCTTCCTTTTGTTGATTAATTCCGAATGGCCGGTACAGAGGATAACGGGGATACCGGGGCGGATGTCATGGACACGTTGTCTGAGCTCACGGCCATCCATATCAGGCATGGTCATATCGGTGAGGAGCAGGTCGTACTGACTCGGGTCTTTTGAAAAGGCATCCAGTGCTTTGAGGCTGCTGGAAAAAATGCTTACCTTATAACCAAGTCCGGAAAGGAGCCTTTTGCGAATACTCAAAATATTTACCTCGTCGTCCACCACCAGGATATGTTCGCAGCCCCGGGGGATAATGGCAGTGCTTTCGTCGGTTTTTATCTCGGGGGCAGTGTTAGAGATGGGGAAGAGGATGCTGAAACTGCTTCCCTGGCCAACAATACTCCTTACTTCGATGCTCCCCATATGGTTTTTAACGATGCCGTGGACAACGGCCAGTCCAAGCCCTGTTCCTTCCCCAATGGGTTTGGTGGTAGAGAACGGATCAAATATGCGTGTCAGAGACTCCTGGCTGATCCCGGTACCGCTGTCTGTGACCAGAAGGTGCAGGTAGGATCCGGGGGGCATGGATTTGTGGCTGGCCTCCTCGCCTGTTTGTTGTAGCTCAGCCAGGCTGATGTCGAGGGTTCCGCCACTCTTCAACATGGCCTGCTTGGCGTTGCTGCAGAGGTTGAGGAGGATCTGCTGTATCTGGGTAGGGTCGGCCATGATGGGGGGGCAGTCAGGGGAAATAGTGTCCCGAAGAATGATGGAAGAGGGGAGAGAGGCCCTGAGCATTTTGAGTGTTTCTTTGAAAAGAGGGGTTAATTGTATAGGCAAAAGATCCTGTCTTTCCTGACGACTGAAAAGCATGATCTGTCTCACAAGGTCTGCCGCCCGATCTCCCGATTGCACGACCTTAAGAAGATCGTGATAGGGTCTGCTTTCAGGTGAGATATCATCCATTGCCATCCTGGTGTATCCTAGAATGGCTGCGAGAATATTGTTGAAGTCGTGGGCTATTCCTCCGGCCAGGGTTCCTAGAGCCTCCATCTTCACGGCTTGCTGGAGCTGCTGCTCAAGCTCAAGCTCCCGCGAGATATCGTGTTTGACGGCCACAAAATTGATGATTGTACCGTTTGAGTCCTTTACAGGGGAGATGGTTGCTTTCTCTGTGAAATACTGGCCGTTCTTCTTCTTGTTGACTAACCTTCCATGCCATACTCTGCCCCCGTTAATGGTTTTCCAAAGTTCATCATAGAATGATTGGGGATGCTCTCCACTTTTGAGGACGCCTGGGGTCATGCCTATGGCATCTTCTTTTGGGTAGCCGCTACTCTTCTCAAAGGCTGGGTTGACGTACTGGATGACACCGTCGGGGTCGGTGATCACAATACTATCCACAACCTGATCAATGGCGGTGGCTAGCCTCCTGTAGGCCGCTTCTGTTTTTTTGAGTTTGGCACTACTCCTTCTGTACAGATCCCGATAGCGTTGCATCCTTATCCCAGTCTTTAGTTTGGGAACGGTACGTTGGTGACGAACTACTTTATTTTTGGGTGTCTTTCCAGATATCATGCTGTGAACGGAGGCGTTAAATAAAATTTCGTAAAAATCAGCAAATGGAACTCACTATGTCATGACTGAAGCTTATGTCCTCAGGTGGCAGAAAGTCAAGCAGCCACCACAAAAGAGCTGTGGCTGTGTCAGGAATCCGTCGATATTTATCTGCTTTCGTTTATAACTGTTTATGCTCGATAAAATTGTCGAGGCGGGTGGGAATTGTCGAAATGGTTCCAAGAATTGTTTTATTGTGTGGGTGTAAGATACTGATTTCCCATGGTGTTTAAAATCTTGCGTGGCATGCTTCCGGCAATAAGGCGGAAGAGAATAGAGAGAAGTTTTAGGTGAAGCCGTTTTAAACAATCTTTTTTTGACTGTGGAGTTTTACAATGAGTATAAGAAAGATCACTTCCATGACCATAAAAGAGATTGCAAAAGCCAGTGGTAAGCGTCCCCAGGAAATTTTTGAAATGCTCTATGAAATCGTTAATGCAAAATAAGGTACTTGGAGAACAGCGTTTATGAAGAAGAACATAACAGTGGCCTGGGGTATCGGCCCGGCATTTTTGATAGCAAGCTCTCTTTTGAGCACCACCGCCTGGGCAGCACCTGGAGCGCATAAGCTCCCCCGTCAGGAATCCTCAGAGAAGAGCGGCGTGCTGAAGCCCGATCTAAAAGATGCTAAGAAGGCCAAGAAACCATCGCTGAAGAAGAGGCTTATCAAGAAGGCAGGAACCGCAGCAGCAGTGGGGGTTGCCACCAAGAAGGTCTCATCTGCCTTAAAACCGGATCTAAAAAAGGCGAAAAAGTGATCCTTCGCCTTTAGGCTAAGCTGTCCCGGTTATTTTGATTTCTCGGCAAGTTTGGCCTGGAGCAGATCCCCAAGGGTTCCCAGGGTAGCAGACTCTTCTTTTCTGTTCTTCTGGAAATTCTTGACCAGTTTGTCTTCTGAGCGTTGATCGTCCTCCGGGCTCACATAATCCGAAGGCTTGAGGCTGATACGTTTCTCTTCAGTATCAATACTTTCCACTTGGACCTCAAGCTCCTGGCCCTCTTCCAGTACCTCACGGGGATGGTTGATACGACGGCCCTTGCCCAGTTTTGAGATGTGGACCAGACCGTCCACACCTTTGGCTATGGTGACAAAGGCCCCAAACTGGGCCAGCCTGGCCACTGTGCCAGTGATGATGGTGCCGGCACTGAGCTCGGCAACTGTTGCCTCCCAGGGATCCTCAAGGGTCTCTTTTATGCTGAGGGTGATGCGGTTGTTGTCCCAGTCCAGTTTTTTTACTACCACTCCCACCTTCTGGTCAACTGCGTAGTAATCACCGATGTTCTCCACCCGGCTCCAGCCGATCTCAGAGATGGGTACTAGTCCGTCCACCCCGCCAATATCCACAAAGGCCCCGAACTCACGGATAGAGGTGATGACACCCGTTATATTATCCCCTTCGGCAAGACGCTCTTTGAGGGCGTCCCGAAGTTTCTCCCGTTCTTCTTCAAGGATGGCTCGGGCCGAGACCACGATATTGCGTCCGTTCTCTTCAAAACGGGTGATAAGGAATTGCATACGTTTTTCAAGGTATTCGGCGGCGGCATCGTCAACCCGGCGCAACCCCATCTGAGAGTAGGGGCAGAAGGCACGGATGGAGCCACCAAGGGTGATCTCAAAGCCACCCTTGATCTCTTCCTTGACCAGGCCCTCAACTGGAATTCCGCTGCGGCAGGCTTCTTCCAGGTGTTCGGTGTTCTTTCCAGATCCGATACTGATGGTGAAGTGCTGGGAGCCGCCTTTGGCATTAAGAAAGTAGACTTCAACACTCTGGCCGACTGCCGGATCGGTCTCCGGATCGCCTGTGATCAGTTCCGAGGCGTTGAGTATCCCTTCACTCTTGCCGCCCGTATCAAGGAAGATGGATTCACCACTGATTCCCACAATTGTTGCCTTGATCTTCTGGCCGGGCTTGAGGCGGCGTACTGATTTGGATTCGCTTTCCTGGAAAAGTTCTGCAAAACTACTGCTGTCGTCTGACATATTGATAACCTGCTTAGGTATTGGTTGTTGAAGACCGGGCCTCTGTAAAAGTTAGGGTATTGTACTTTTTTCTCAAAAAGAAGGAAAGGGGAGAATGCGAGTGTTGAATCTTAGCCTCCTCTGATGGCAAGTGCCAGAAACTGATTATTTTCCCGAAACATCAGTTTTTTGTCGCACAGTCCCTGGAGGAAATTGACAATAGCTGCTTCTTTAATGTTTGGAAATGCACTACAAAGTTCTTCAATACTCTGAATCTCCCTGCAATACAAATACATCTCCCTGGATTTTCCCTGGAGTCTATGTTGCAAGGTTTGGCCCAAGGGCTGCTCCTGACGGATGATAAGGAAGTTTTGGCCCTCACGATAACTGAGGGCTGGGCGCAGGGAACTGCGATTTTCGTGAAAGCTGTTCCAGGCCGCAATCTTCGCCTTCACCTCTTTCCAGATACCCTTTTGCAGTCCCCGGTCGCCCCGGTATCCTT
>CAYWMZ010000210.1:0-4963 GCA_964459485.1 uncultured Desulfocapsa sp.
TTCCGTAATGTTTATAGATGGTGGCAAAGCTGACACCTGCATTTTTGGCAATATCCCTGATCCCCACGGCATGAAAATCCGACTGCGAGAATATCTCCAGAATGGTGTTTCCGAGACGTTCGTGATAATTATTCCTTCGTCCCCCTCCTGAGGGTGAAGGGCCACTGTCTTGTATGGTATGTTGCAGTTTGTCTACCACTTGTTATCCTGGCTAACGGTATGTGTTTGCGTTGTAAGATAAATGGGGAATTGAAATAATAAATTTAGAGTAACAAGGTTACACGCCATTTTACAGTCTGCAATAGCATAATGT
The DNA here is from genome assembly GCA_964459485.1 of uncultured Desulfocapsa sp. Lineage (GTDB taxonomy): Bacteria > Desulfobacterota > Desulfobulbia > Desulfobulbales > Desulfocapsaceae > Desulfocapsa. Next base: position 314 of record CAYWMZ010000210.1, read on the forward strand.
CAAGCCTTTATCTGGAGCTCATATTTGTGAGAGGGGCGGGGTTTGCTGGAGGTCGCTGAGTTTATACGATTTCTTCAGGGGACTTGATTTTTAGGGGAGGCATGGGCTGTAGAAATCGGGAATGAGGGGATAACTTGCTGGCCTGTTGAGGTTTCTCAGTGAATATGAAAAAAAATTGGGATAGTGGCTCTAATTTTGATAAGCTATACCGTGAGGGAGGATTTCCTAAAAACACTGGAGAAGAGAGAAGGGCTGCTTGGCGTATTGTGGTTGTGCCGTGCCCCCTCCTTGTAAGGTATATGGACGATAATCAAAAACAATCCATACTGCTCGTTGATGATGATCCGCTAAATCACCAGGCTATTAAGGCGATACTGAAGGATCTGGATCTGGAGATAGTGTTGGCCAGATCAACAAAGGAGGTCTCTGTTCTGGTACTCAGGTATGATTTTGCCCTGATTATCTTTGCGGTTTCACCTGTCAACCTGCAAGCATTCGAAACCGCTAAAACCCTCGATGCCAGTGAGAAAACCTGGTATGTGCCCATCATCTTTCAGGCAGCGGAGGGAGAGCTTGAGGGGCTGATTGAAAAAGGATATGCCGCAGGCGGTGTGGATTTTCTGCAAAAACCTGTCAGCCCCACGGCCCTGCTGGCAAAGGTCAAGGTATTCCTCGAGCTCGACACCCGGCACCGGCAGCTAGCCCACGCAACGGCCACTATTCAGCAGCAGAATCTCAAGCTCAAAGAGCGGGCCATTCGTGACGGGCTTACGGGGCTCTATAATCACAACTATTTGCAAGAGCAACTGGCGCGGGAGGTCTCTCTCGCTCGGCGTTACAACCATCCCCTGTCCGTGTTTATGTTGGATCTGGATTTTTTTAAAGACGTCAATGACAGTTGTGGACACCCCTTTGGCGATTTTGTTCTCACCGAATTTTCCAGGAGGGTTGAGGAGAATCTCAGAAAATCTGATATCTTTGGCCGTTATGGTGGTGAGGAATTTTTAATTATTCTTCCCAACATAGATCAGGAGCAGGCTGAAGCCTTTGCTGAAAAAATTCGCCAGAAGATTGCCGGGACAGTGTTTTCCAATGAGAAAAATGAACGCTATATAACGGTTTCCATTGGTGTCTATTCCTCCTTTGGGGAGACCACTGATCCCTCAAGAGTAATAGTAGATTCTGTCGACAATGCCCTCTATCAGGCTAAGGCGGAGGGGCGAAATCGGGTCTGTCATTACAAGGCGCGGCGAGAGAAGAAAGGGGTGGTGGCAGATCATCTTGGAGAATTCATTGGATCTGTGCAACAAAATACCCTCAATGCCACCATTGAGAAGGCCAGGGCCATGACCCTGGCCTCCTTTGAGGCCATGGTACACGCCCAGACCCGCGAGTACGATATCCTGGCAGACAGGAATGTGTTTTTTATCAAGGTGTTGGATACACTGGCCAAGAAGCTCAATCTGCCCGATCAGCTTATCCACTCCTTCCGTCGGGCCATCAAGCTGCACGACCTCTTTCGTTGCTACATCCGTGACTCCACCTTGAAGACCGAGGGGCCCATAGATGAAGAGCAGGAGGAAATGCTCTTTGATCAGCCTTTGATGCTGCGGGAGTTGACCACAATGTTTGATTTTTTTGCCTCAGAACGGGTAATTCTCTACTCTCACCATGAACACTTTGATGGTAGTGGCTATCCAGATGGGTTGAAGGGCAGTGAAATTCCCATGGCAGCCAGGATATTTGCCCTGGTGGATTCTTTTGTGGCCATGGTCAATCCCATATTCAAGAATGGGGCCATGGGTCGAGAAGAGGTGGAAGGGGAGTTGAGGAGCTTTTCCGGGAGTCAGTTTGATCCATTTCTGGTGGATATGTTGCTGGATATTATGGATGATGCCCAGTTTTTTTCTGATGCTGATGGGGAGGGGGAAGGCAGCAAGGAATGATTGCAAGCCTTTCTGCTTCAATAATGGTCAGGCGGCGGCCTGTGTTGTGGAGTTTGCACTACTTCCAGCTGTTGCCATGCAGGTCTTGGGGATGTTCGTGGATTCCTATTCCCGGAACCTCGGACCTGAAATAGGGAATACAGGGGGATGCCTCGCTGGTGGCTGCCCTCTTAAAGCTTGTCAAATCTGTGTTTTATGGCTTCTGGCGGAAGGTGAGTTCTTGGCACAATGCCCGGGTGCTTATTGGAAAAACAGAGGTTCAGAGTTTGGCATTATCCGGGATGAACCTGTCTTGGCAGAAATTGAGGGGCTCTACAGCAAGAGACTTGAGGTGCGTGCTGAACTGATAGAGCTGTTGCAGATGTGGTATGTGTTAAGGCACAGAATCGTGCGGTTTTTCAATTTGTTTCTGCGGGGTTATCAATGAAAAAAATAATCAAATGGGTCTTGATTCTTGGGCTGGGCCTTGTTGGCCTCTTTGCTATTGCCCTTGTTCTTCTCCCCCGGCTGATTCAGCCCAACGACTATAAAACAAAAATATCTGCAATAGTACAGGAAAAGACGGGACGTATTCTTACTATTCCTGGTGATATTCATTTCCATGTGTCCCCGAAACTGGATGTGGTATTTTCCCTTGGCGAGGTAGTGTTGCAGTCTGGTGCTCCTTTTCCGGATACCCCTTTTGCCGTAAGCCGGCTTGCGGAAGTCCGATTTGCGCTGTGGCCCCTTATTACCCAAAAACAGTTACGGGTTCAGGGTGTTTTTCTAAGCGGGGTGACGTTGAATCTCGTTCGTAAGCGTGACGGAAAAAGTAATTGGGATGATCTGGCAGGGGGAACTGCTGCGGTTGCAGAACCTGCCCCCCAAGGTAGCATAACTCTCAAGGAAAAAAATTCTGCAAAGGCCTTGCCTGACATAGATATAGGGAGTGTTGTCATAACTGATATCAATGTGCGCTATCAGGATTTGCAAAAGGGGCAGGACATATCCCTTACGAATTTTAACCTCACTGTCGGTCACATCCGGGAAGGGAGTTCCTTTCCCGTTACAACGGACTTCACCCTGGGCCTGAAGAGTTCTGAAGGGAGCCTGGATGCCACCATCCAGATGCAGTTTGGGCTGACCATTGACCTTGCCCGGCAGCATTTTCTTGTTGAAAACTACACCCTAAATGCACTGCTTGAGGGAGCGCAGGTTCCATCTTCAAAACTTGAGCTGGAATTGAAAACTGATCTTGACATAGACATGGCCACTGAAAAAATAGTGGTAAAGAGCCTACAGCTAAGACAGGGGGCGTTCGGTCTGAATACTGCTTTCTCACTAAGTGGATTTGCGTCTCCAACCATAGATGGAAAGCTTGAAATAGATCCCTTTTCGCCAAGAAGCTATCTGGAGCAACTGCAGGTGGCTTTGCCGGAATTCTCTGATCCGACTGTTTTGGAGAATTTTTCAGCTTCTCTCGGGTTTCGTCTGGGAAATGGCCAGCTTGCTGTTAGCGATATCCAGATTGAGTTTGATGGGACCACGGTTCAGGGCAGGGTAGTGCTCAAAGATATCCAGAAGGCAGACTATGACCTGGATCTTCGCCTGGGGGAGCTGGATCTTGATCGCTATATGGTGAAAAAGACTTCTGCGGCAGCAGCGGGTGGTGCTGAACAGGTGGATAGTTCTCCTTCTTCGCAGGAACAGGTGGCCCTTCCAGTAGAGTTTCTTCAAAACCTCAGCTTTGCAGCAAACGTGACCGTCCAGGGTCTTAAGGTTGCAAAGCTTCACTTGTCAGATATTGTCCTGAAGGCGCAGGGAAAAGATGGGCTTATTCGCTTGCAGCCCCTCGGTGCAAAACTTTATGATGGCGAAATCAGTGTGACAGGCGAGGTTGATGTGCGCCCGGCTGTACCACATCTTCGTCTCAAGGAAAACCTTCACAATGTCCAGCTTGGTCCTCTGTTTGTCGATCTTACCGGCCGTGAAGAGTTAAGCGGTCAAGCTGATATGGAGCTTCGTGTAAGCACCACAGGAATGGACAGGGAGAGTCTTACCCGTAACAGTAATGGAGAGCTGAGTCTCTCTTTCACGAATGGTCGGATTGCCAGACTACAGATTCTTGATACCATCCGTACCGCCAAGTCTCTGCTGTCTGGAAAGGGAATGGCTGCCAACGCCAGTTCGCAGCCCACCGGTTTTGCCCGTCTCACTGCCAGTGGAGTGTTAACAAACGGGGTCTTTAGGAGTGATGATCTTGCAGCGGAATCTGAGCTTATGAAGATTAGCGGTAAGGGCACTATCGATCTGGTGCGGGAGGAGGTTGACTATCTGCTGACTATCCTGCTCACGGATCGTGTTGAACGTAAAAAAGATACGGGCCTTGTTAATCTTGGCAATACCCCCATTCCTTATCGTATCAAGGGAAAATTCACTAAGCTTGAACAGTCTGCTGCTCTGGAGGAGCTTCTCACCTCTAAAGTCACCGAGGCCCTGCTGGATACCCTGGGCCGGGAACTTGGCTCTGGCTCGGATGATAAAGAGAGTTCGGGCTCGGACGGTGGCTCTCTGTTAAATCGGGGCCTGAAGAGTATTTTTGGAAATTAAGTGCTTTGTTTTACTGTGTCCGTCCAGTCTCAGCACCGGGTCGTTGGAGACTCTTTTGGCGAGTAGGCCTGGGCGTAGGTGGTATGTCGTAGCTGCTTCTATTCCCTCTGTACTA
>CAYWMZ010000211.1:0-4915 GCA_964459485.1 uncultured Desulfocapsa sp.
ATCAGCTACCCCCATGACCATGTGCTGGACGAGATGATTGGAGGGCTTGGCTTTCAAACTGTGACCCAAGAGGCCCCCTTTGAGCCGGAGAGCGGTGCCTACGACGATACCGGGCAGAGCCACGGACACGGACACAGCCATGGATAATAACTCTCTCCTCCGTCTTCTCCATCTGGTAAGCCCCACTCTGCCCACCGGGGCGTTTAGTTATTCCCAGGGGCTGGAATGGGCGGTGGAGGCGGGCTGGGTGCATGATATGGCAAGCCTTGAGTCCTGGCTCCTTGATCTGGCGCAGAACTCCATGGCCCAGGTGGATATTCCCCTCCTCAAACGAATGTACCAGGCGGTGGAAAATTCGAATGGCGCAGAGCTGGAACAGTGGATAGCAGTTCTCCTTGCCTGTCGTGAGACATCTGAACTCCAGGAAGAAGAGACCACAAGGGGTCGGGCCATGGCCACCCTGCTCACAAATCTTGACCTAATGGATAGCAATATTGATACAAAGCTCTTTAAACAGAGCCAACTGGCAGGCTACGTTCTGGCAGCTCACAGGTGGCAGATCAGCCTGAACTCTGCGGCCCATGGCTACCTCTGGGCCTGGCTTGAAAATCAGATTATCACCGGAATTAAAATCGTACCCTTAGGGCAGACCCAGGGACAGCAACTGCTACTGCGTCTCAGTGCCAGCCTTCCAGCCATTGTGGAGCGGGGCCTGAAGCTACAGGACACCGACATTGGGGCATCAAGCCCCGCCTTTGCCCTGGCCAGTTCCCTGCACGAAAGCCAGTACACCAGGCTCTATCGTTCCTGAACCATTTTTTTAGAATAGAGAGAAACAGTATGACACATACAAAAAATTCATCCCCCCTTCGTCTGGGTATCGGTGGCCCGGTGGGGTCCGGCAAGACCGCCCTTATCGACCTCCTGTGCCGCAGGATGCGGGACAGCTATCAGGTGGCCGTGGTCACCAACGATATCTACACCCGAGAAGATGCAAAGTTTCTCACCAACAGCAAGGCCCTGCCTCCTGAGCGTATCACAGGTGTTGAGACCGGGGGCTGTCCCCACACCGCCATCCGGGAAGATGCCTCCATGAATCTGGCGGCGGTGGATGACTTTATCGTACAGTTCCCTGATCTTGATCTGATTATCATCGAGAGCGGCGGCGATAACCTGAGTGCCACCTTCAGCCCGGAACTTGCCGATCTCGCCATCTATGTGATCGATGTGGCAGCAGGCGATAAGATCCCCCGTAAGGGCGGCCCTGGCATTACCCGCTCTGATCTGCTGGTGATCAACAAGATTGATCTGGCCCCCATGGTGGGTGCCTCGCTGGAGGTGATGGATCACGATACCAAAAAGATGCGGGGCGAGCGGCCTTACGTCTTTGCAAATATGAAGAGTGGTGAGGGGGTGGATACCATTTTAGAGTTTATTGTGCGGGAAGGGATGCTGGGCTAAGTCATCCATGGATCTAAAATAGTGCGACTGATGAAAGTCCGGTGTCTCGCCCGGAACAGGAAAGGCAGCGAGATAACGCCGCCCCTTGTCCTGCCCATGCACAGCGTAGGCATTTGCCCTCCACCATGGAGCGATACCCTGATAACTCTTTGCAATGTGCAGCCGATACCATCTCCGTTGTTCACCCATCATACCTTCATGAAAGCCCCCAGCACCTCCGGCCAATCGGCCAGAGCTGAAAGAATTTTCATATCCCGCTCACTATTGTCTGGTCTCATCACAAGCCTTGCCACCTGTCTTTGATACTCGCCAAGGTGTATAGAGCAACCGGCCGCAGGATCGGTAAGGCGGTTTTTTCGGAACTGCTGCCATCTCTGCTGTTCAGACTTTAAGAGACTGTGGGGCCAATTTCTGGCACGATAGCGAAACAGCATCTCCGGGAGGCGAGGATCTTCAAATTGTATCCGGCTTGCAGCAAGCTCCCCAGGAGACAGACTCTGAACTGTATCCATTAGAGCCCTGTCCCGACCCGAAAACAGCCCCCCTCCATACAGGTTCTGATCGGGATCATCGATTGCCGGGAAGTCCCTTGCAGCATAGACCCGTTGCAGTTTTTGCCCCAGCCCCTGCTGAGCCCGCAGCCGGACACCATGGCTTTCAGCCTCTTCAAGATTGATCTCCCAGCGTTCTGCCGCCTCTTCGGTGAGAGTTGAGGTCGGCACCACCACCGGGCACTTGTTGATATGTATGCTTTTCAGCGGGACACGGTGTTCGCCCTCGCCAAGATCTTTGCTAGCTGTAAAGAGTCGTTTTCTGATCTCTTCCCCGGAAAGGCTGAAAAGCAGTTCTGGATCATGGCGCAGATCAAAGACTATGACCTCGTTGGGGTTCACCGGATGCTGCCCGAGGGGAATAACGGGGGAGAGACAGCCCTGCTTTGCCGGATACATGCTGGAAACATGGAGAACAACTCGCTGCTCCCCAAGAGCCAGCAGATCGGCCACCCGTCTCTTATCCCGTATCTCAAACAGATACTCATAGAGACGGGGATTTTTGTCCCGCACCAGTTTTGCCAGGGCAATGGTGGCAAAGACATCGGACAGGGCATCATGGGCGGCTTCATGACCGATTCCATTGGCCTGGGTGAGCTCTTCCAAGCGAAAGCTGGTGCTGCCATCCTCGGCCTGTGGCCACTGGATACCACCTGGCCGCAAGGCATGGCAGAGCCGCATCATATCGATGATGTCCCAGCGTGAATTTCCGTTGCGCCACTCCCTGGCGTAGGGATCAAAAAAATTGCGATAGAATCCGAAACGGGTGAACTCATCGTCAAAACGGACACTGTTATATCCCACTCCGCAGCTGCCGGACAGGCTAAACTCCCGGTGAATTTCCGCCATAAATTCCGCCTCGCAGAGCCCATCGGCCAGGGCCATTTGAGGACTAATCCCGGTGAGGAGACAGGCCTCGGGCTGGGGCAGCATATCCAGGGCCGGTTTACAGTAGTGCACCAGGGGCTTGCCAATGATATTAAGGTCAAGATCGGTGCGAATACCTGCAAACTGGGCCGGCCTGTCCCGCCTGGGATCGGCCCCCCAGGTCTCATAATCATGCCAGTAGAGTGTCGTTGTCATATTTGTAAAAGACGCTTGTTGCAAAGATGTTTTCCTGACAAAGTCAGATGTGACCCCATTTGCAGGGAACGAAAAATGTGGTCAGATTTCCGTTCCATTACTCACTGGTAACGCTCAAGAATATCACTTATAGTTCCATCGTTTTTCATGCTTCGCAGCTTGTTGTCAATCTGATTGCGAATTGAGAGAGGTACACTCCGATTATATCCTATAAAGTGTTCATATGTACTCTGGATTGATCCCAGGATGACCCTGTTCTGCCAGGCATTTTCCTTAATTATATAGGCCAAACCAAGGTCATGGTAAAAAACGAGCTCACCACGATCTGCTAGAAGCATCTGTAACGCTGCCGTTGGTGAATGAGTAAGGCTGATATTTACATGATTTTCCACTAGCATTTTAGCAGTTTTCGTTCCCCTCACAGCTATCACCTGCTTCTCACCCAAATCGGTAAAAGACTGATATACAGCTGGAACCCCTCCTGACCGCTGGGCAAAAACGGCCCGAATGGTATAAAACGACTCTTTTGAAAAGGCGTAGATCTTCTGCCGTTGGTTGTTTTTTGCCATTCCCACTACGATATCCAGCTCTCCCGACTGTAGATAACGCTGAATCCGTTTCCACGGCACAAATGGATCACCGGACTGTGGATAACTGATGCGAATTTCTTCTTCCTGCAAACGTCTGTTCAACTCCACAATAATATCAAAACAGATACCACTAATCGTTGAATTTTGTAGAATATACTTAGGAGAACTCTCCTGGAATCCCGTTTGCAGAACTGTTTCCGCAGAGACAGCCGAGGGGACAAAGAAAAGCAGGAAACAAAACAGGATAAAAACGTCCTTTTTCTTTAAGGATAGCATACGATTTAATGACATATGATAGAAATTTATGGTCTCAAGACACCCCGCACAAGAGAGTGCTCAGTTTTCATCTAATACCTGCCTTACAACCCGGTCAAGTTGGGACAGTGAATAGGGCTTTTTGATAAAGCCACCTGCCCCAAGTCGCAGGGTTTCTTTGACCACATCACTCTCGGAAAAACCGCTGGTCACAACCGCCTTCTGCCCGGGATACAGCTTTAAGATCTCCCCGTAGGTCTCACAGCCGTTTATGCCCGGTTCCATCAGCATATCGATGACCAGAAGGTCAACGGGATGTTCCTGCACATATACAATAGCCGCTTCACCGCTACTGACCGACTCGACTCTGTATCCCAGGGCCCTGAGCATTTCCGTTGCAATATCCCTGAGGAGTGCTTCGTCATCCACAACCAGTATAAATCCTTCCCCGGCAGAGATCCCCACAGCAGAGTTGTCATCGTGGCAGACGGCCTGCGCCTGATCGCTCACCGGAAAATAGATGGAGAAGCGGGTACCCTTTTCACTACTCTCCACCACAATGGTTCCATTATGATCCTGCACGGTGTTCCAGACCACCGCCAAGCCAAGGCCAGTGCCACTCCTCCCCATCACCTTTCTGGTGTAGAAGGGCTCAAAAATATGTTCAAGGTTTTCCGCTGGAATACCCGGCCCATCATCCTCAACCGTAAGCAACACATATCTTCCCGGTTCCATATCAGAAGACGGTAGCATGGAGGCACCTATCTCCACATTGGCGGTGATAATAGAGACAGTTCCTGCACCATCCACAGCCTCCATGGCGTTGGTCAGTAGATTCATAACTGTCTTTTTGATATGCATGGGAGAGCAGGAGATAACACTTTTTTCGGCATTCAGTAGTTCTCGGCACTTGGCCCCTTTATGCCAGGACAGGAGTGCTGTGCACTCCGGAGAGACGAGATACTCATGGATCAG
>CAYWMZ010000212.1:0-4884 GCA_964459485.1 uncultured Desulfocapsa sp.
CTTCTCCAAGGCATGGCTTATTTCGGTACTGGTGAGGAGGTGACTGCCCACCATCTCTCCGATATTCACGGCAAGTTCAGCACGCGTCGACTGAATAGCACTCGGTGTCATGGGGATGCGAACGCCCAGGAAATACTTTGCAGTAAGGGGCCGAAACAACATTTTGATGGCAACCTTATTGGTGAGATATCCGATAAAGGCACCCAGCAGAGGAGGGGCGGCATAGTGAAGGACGGGGCTAAGGGCGGCGGGATTAAAGGGCATGGTTAACTACCTCGGCAGGAGTTGCAACAATTTTCCAAGCATTATTTTTTTGAAGCTCAGCTCGATCTCTAAAACCCCACTGAACTCCTATGGTTCGCATTCCGGCACTGTTTCCGGTCTGCATATCAGTTGCCGTATCCCCAACGTAGAGCACTTCAGAGACAGCCAAACCCATCTTGGCGGCAAGCTCAATTGCCCCGACGGGATCGGGTTTTTTTGCCACCCCTGGGCGTTGTCCGTAGACATACAGAAAGGGATGCTCCGGGAAAAAGGCCTCCACACATATTTTAGTGAATGCGTGGGGTTTATTGGAGAGCACGGCAAGCTTTAAGCCCGCATGGGACAAGGCCTCTATCATCTCAGGGATACCGCTGTAAGGAGCAGAGCGTTTATTCCAGGTCTTCTGGTAGATCTCTGTAAATTTTGCCATATACCGGTTCAGCTCGCTGTCATCTGTCTCCTCACCCGGAACGATGCGCTGCATCAGGGTTTTAAGCCCTTCACCAACAAAGTATTTATAGGCATCCACACCATGTTCCGGAAAAGCGAAATGCCTGAGGGTGGCGTTTGCTGCATCTGCCAAATCCTCAAGGGTATCAAGCAGGGTTCCATCGAGGTCAAATATCAGTCCTTTACAGTTCATTTACGCATCCTCTCTTTCCTGAATCTCCGGTGGTATGGGGGGGGAATTACATTTCTGGCACACCATAGCATCCAAAAAAATATGGTTCAACTCAAATTAATGACTATTCATTTTTGCTCAATTCTTTTACAATATTTATTATTCAACTGGATCTTAACCTGAAGCCTTTACCCTATGGTTTTCTCTTATGTGGTTTATACGATTCTGCAACTCTTCCATTGGCAAAAAATGGATCATGGCCGGCACCGGCTCCTGTCTACTCCTTTTTCTCTTCAGCCATGCTGCTGGCAATGCCACCATATTTAATTCAGTGGAACTGTTCCAGTCCTACGCCAACAATCTCCACAGTCATCCCCTCATCGTTGCCGTCTTCAGCAAAGGTCTGCTTCTGATATTCACGATCCATATCATCACGGGTATTCTGCTCTTTCTCCAGAACAGCAAGGCCAGGCCACAGGGCTATAAGATACAGACCAGGGCCATTCAAAATTCCCAGGCCTCAAGTACCATGATCTACAGTGGTCTCGTTATTCTCCTCTTTGTCCTGATCCATACGGCTGCTGTCTCCTTTGGCGATCACGCAACTGTGGGCAGGCGAGTTGCCGATATGTTCAGTTCATTCCCCATCTCCATTTTCTATATCACAGCATTTATGGCACTGGCGGTCCATCTCAGCCACGGAATATGGTCCATGCTCCAGACGTTTGGTATCAACCATCCCCGCTACACCATGCTGATAACGAGCCTGAACTTTATTATCCCTGCCTTTTTTCTCCTTATCTTTGGCACGATCCCCCTTCTCTTTCTCTTTGGATCGTAGCAGGAGAGCAATGACCAAAGGCATCGTGACCTCAAATGGAACGTTCATATAATTCAGGTAACAGGTAACTTATGGAACTCAACTCCAAAGTCCCCCAAGGCCCCCTGGCCGAAAAATGGGATACGCATCGCTTTTCATCTAAACTGGTGAATCCCGCTAATCGCCGTAAATACAAAATTATCGTGGTTGGAACCGGACTTGCCGGGGCCTCTGCCGCCGCCACCCTGGCCGAACAGGGCTATGAGGTGAGTAGCTTCTGCATCCAGGATAGCCCGCGACGTGCCCACTCTATTGCCGCCCAGGGTGGAATCAATGCCGCCAAAAACTATCAGAATGATGGGGATTCCATCTGGCGTCTCTTTTACGACACCATCAAGGGTGGCGATTTCAGATCACGGGAGGCCAATGTGTACCGGCTGGCCCAGGTCAGTAATAACATCATTGACCAGTGCGTAGCCCAGGGCGTGCCCTTCGCCCGTGAGTATGGTGGCAGCCTGGCCAACCGCTCCTTTGGCGGAGCCCAGGTCTCTCGAACCTTCTATGCCCGTGGCCAAACCGGTCAACAGCTGTTACTCGGTGCTTACTCCGCATTATCCCGCCAGATCAAAACCGGAAAGGTCACCGTGCACACCCGGCAGGAGATGATGGAACTGGTACTGGTGGATGGTGCGGCCCGAGGTATTATTACCCGGGACATTATCACCGGAGAACTCAGCAGTCACTGTGCTGACGCCGTTATCCTGGCAACTGGCGGCTACGGCAATGCCTATTTCCTCTCCACCAATGCCATGGCATCCAATGTGACTGCGGCCTGGAGAGCACATAAAAAGGGGGCAGGATTTGCAAATCCCTGTTTTGTACAGATCCATCCCACCTGCATTCCGGTTCACGGCAGTTTTCAATCCAAACTCACCTTGATGAGTGAGAGTCTTCGTAATGATGGCAGGGTCTGGGTACCAAAAAAACCGGGCGACAAGCGACGTGCTGCCACCATCCCGGAACAGGAACGAGACTACTATCTGGAAAGTAAATATCCAAGTTTTGGCAACCTGGTGCCCCGTGATGTTGCCTCACGCAATGCCAAGGAACAGTGTGATGAAGGCAAGGGTGTGGGTCCAACCAACCTTGCCGTCTATCTTGACCTTACTGATGCCATCAGCCGTGATGGGGAGGCCACCATCCTTAAAAAATATGGCAACCTCTTCCAGATGTATGAAAAGATCACCGATTCCAATCCACTGCGTGAACCGATGCTGATCTATCCCGCTGTCCACTACACCATGGGCGGACTCTGGGTTGATTATAACCTGATGACCACCATCCCCGGTCTCTTTGCCATCGGCGAATGTAACTTTTCAGACCATGGGGCCAACCGTTTAGGAGCCAGTGCCCTGATGCAGGGTCTGGCCGATGGCTACTTTATCGTAAGCACCTGTATTGCCAACTATCTGGGAAATAACGATCTCGCTGACGTCACCATAACGGACCCCCCTTTTCAAACCGCCACCAAAGAGGTTCAGGATCGCATCGCTGACCTTCTTAAGGGGAGTAAAGAAGGGCCGGATGGAAAACTCACAGTCGATGAGATTCACAAGGAACTGGGACTGCTGCTCTGGGATTACTGCGGTATGGCCAGAAGCAGAGAAGGCCTGGAGGAGGCCCTGCAAAAACTCCCTGCCATTCAGGAAAAGTTCCGGAGCAAGGTGTATATTCCAGGAAGTGGTACCGAACTCAACCAGTCTCTGGAACGCGCCGGACGCCTTGGCGATTTTCTGGAATTTGCAGAGATCATGATTCGCGATGCCCTGGCCCGTGAAGAATCCTGCGGCTGTCACCTCCGCGAAGAAAGCCAAACAGAAGAAAATGAGGCAAAACGTGATGATGCTAACTACAGCCATGTGAGTGTCTGGGAGTATCAGGGTTCCGGGAACCTCCCTGTCATGCATAAAGAAATGCTGACTTTTGAAAATGTAACCCCCAGTCAACGCAGTTATAAGTAAGCGAGAACCACTATGACCACCACAAGCATTGACCTCACCCTTGAAATCTGGCGTCAGAAAGACTCCGCAGCCCAGGGTGATTTTGAGACCTATGGCCTCAAAGATATCTCCACCGATATGTCCTTCCTTGAGATGCTGGATGTCCTGAACGAAGATCTCACCCGAAAGGGGCTTGACCCCGTTGCCTTTGACCACGACTGCCGTGAGGGAATCTGCGGTATGTGCGGGGCTGTTATCAATGGCCTAGCCCATGGCCCCGAACCCAAGACCACTCTCTGTCAACTCCATATGCGCCACTTCAAAAGTGGCGACACCCTGGTCATCGAGCCCTTTCGTTCCCGGGCCTTCCCCATCAGACGTGATCTTATAACAGACCGCAGCAGTCTTGATCGTATTATCCAGGCCGGGGGCTACATCTCGGTGAACACCGGGGGGACTCCCGATGGCAACACTATCGCTGTGCCCTCAACCACGGCAGAACTTGCCATGGATGCCGCCGCCTGTATTGGCTGCGGGGCCTGTGTGGCCTCCTGCCCTAACGGAGCGGCCATGCTCTTTACAGGTGCCAAAATTTCACAGTTGAGCCTGCTGCCCCAGGGTGAACCAGAGCGAAAAGAACGGGCCATGGCCATGGTTACTGCCATGGACAGCGAGGGATTTGGAAATTGCAGTAACGAACGGGAGTGTGAGGCGGTGTGCCCCAAGGGAATTTCAATTAGAAATATTGCGCGTATGAACAGGGAGTTTGTAAAAGCTGCCTTCTTTTAAGGTGCGTCCTTAGCTCAACTGGACTCCTCACCCAGTGACAGACAACCGCCGCCGTTGAATGTTACAACGGGTTCACCGCCATCACTTAAATCGAGGAAATGAAGGCTAAACAGAGTGTCGGTGAGCACTAGCGGGATATCAGGATACTCAAGACGAAGAAATTCACTTAAGTGGAAGGTTTGCAGGGTGTCACGCCCCCGAAAAACTTTGGCCTGAAGATGGCTATGGGACAGAAAGAAATTAAATTCCCTGGGTCTGGAAAAACCTTCAATGATAAAACCGCTGAGATGTACAGAGAGACGATCCTGGCATTCAAATACTTGCTGAGTGCAGATCTCAGCCAGCAATACATTTCCCTGAAGTGCCAAACTCCGTCTACTATCATCCAC
>CAYWMZ010000213.1:0-4883 GCA_964459485.1 uncultured Desulfocapsa sp.
ATGAACTCCGAGGATATCAAAATCCTCACCGCAGAAGATCCCTTGAAGTTAAACTCCACGGGATCTTCTGCGGTGAGGATTTTGATATCCTCGGAGTTCATGGAGTTCAGTGCGGAGTAGAGCGTTACCGTCTTCCCGGAACCCGTGGGACCCGTTACCAGCAGCAAGCCCTGGGGCCGTTCCAGACAGCGTTTTAAGGCCTCAAAGGTCTCTACCTCAAAACCAAGTTTGGTGAGATCAACATTCAGTGATCCCTTATCAAGAATACGCAGGACAACGGACTCACCAAAGAGGGTGGGCAGGGTGGAAACACGAAAATCAACAGATCGATTACGCCCCAGACGCATCTTGATACGACCATCCTGGGGAACACGACGCTCTGTGATATCGAGATCAGAGAGAATCTTAAGCCTGGCCACCATGGCATTTTTAATACTGAGTGGTAGATTCATGGATTTAAAGAGAGAACCATCCTTACGATAACGAACCTGCATGGTCTTCTCGTAGGGCTCAACATGGATATCAGAGACCCCATCCTGAACGGCCTTAATCAAAATACCATTAACCAGCTTTATAATAGGGGCGTCGGTTGCAGCAAACTGCTCGTCAAACTCATCTTCGCCGCCCGTTTCAATTTCAAAGTCATCGGCGGCCTCTGCCACAATGGATCCAAAGTCATCCACCTCAGTAACTGCCATTTCCTCTTCGGTATCGTCCCCTGTGACCTGAAAAAAGGTCTTGGCCTCTTCCTCATCAATACCATAATATTTCTTAAAGGCCTCGACCAGATCCGTCTCCATGGAAACACAGACGGCCAGATCTTTTCCCAGTAATTCCTGCAACTTTTCCACGGCCTCGGTATCTGTCGGCTCCGCCATGGTAACTTGTAGAGTATTGCCGGCGATGCGCAGGGGAAAAGCCATAAACTGCTTGGCAAGCTCATAGGACATAAGTCCCACAGCATCCTTCGCAGGAGGTTCTTTACTAATAAGGACAGGGGTGAAGTTGTGCTGACGGCTAAGAAAGTTGTAGACAGTATCGGCATCAATATAGTCTAACTGACGCAGAATAGCTCCCAGCCGACCACCACTAGCCTTATGTTCCTTCTTGGCATTGTCGAGCTGACTGGGAGTGATATATCCAGCCTTACTGAGTAGCTCCCCTACCTTTATTTTCCCGGCACCGGAACGATCCTTCACCGTCCCTTTCAAGGAACTCCTTTTCTTTAGAACTTTGGGATTGCCTGCCATATCGGTATCGTTCTCAATACATATTCAGAATGGGGGAGGGGGAAGACCGCAGACCTCCCCTCAATTAACACTAGTATCAAGTACAACAATACAACTTTTTTTCCTAAAAAACAAACGGGTTAAGAAAAGTTTCCCTTTCTTAACCCGTTATAAGACCG
The DNA here is from genome assembly GCA_964459485.1 of uncultured Desulfocapsa sp. Taxonomy (GTDB): domain Bacteria; phylum Desulfobacterota; class Desulfobulbia; order Desulfobulbales; family Desulfocapsaceae; genus Desulfocapsa. The sequence goes on from CAYWMZ010000213.1 coordinate 1,409, forward strand.
ACCAGTTGGGTGGCCAACGACAAAAACACCAATGAGTAGCTGTTTTTATTGTTTATTTACAGAACTGTGTCTAGAACACACCCTTTACTTTACCAGTCTCAACGTCCACATCGATCCGGCGATAAGCAGGGTCAGATCCGGTTCCAGGCATAAGGCTAATGGCACCAGCTATGGGTACAACAAAACCAGCACCCTTATATGTCATGATATCACGGATAGGCAGTGTCCAACCAGTGGGTGTTCCTTTAAGAGCAGGATTGTGGGAAAGAGAAAGGTGAGTTTTCACCATACAGGTTCCCATCTCGGCCATATCGGGATCAGCACTCAGTCGTTTTAGTTTTGCCTTAGCTTCAGGGGTGTAACTAACTCCATCAGCACCATAGACCTCTTTAGCGATAAGATCGATGCGTTTTTCAAGTGGATCACTCAGATCATAGAGGAACTTAAAATCATTTGGCTCTTCACAGGCATCGACCACGGCATCAGCAAACTCAAGCGCACCATCTCCACCATGTTCCCAATGACGGGACAGGGCAACACGGGCACCAGCATCCTCACAGATACGACGAACGGCTTTGATCTCATTATCAGTATCAGTAAAGAATGCGTTGATACAGACAACGGGATTGATACCGGCTTTCTTAACGGTCTCAATATGGTGCAGAAGATTCTTACAACCTTCTTCAACCCAGCCCACATTCTCTTTACCATACTCTTCAGGCATTGGTTTACCTGGTACTGGAATTGGTGCACCACCGTGACACTTAAGGGCACGAATGGTTGCAACAACAACCGCACAATTGGGCTTATTACCTGAGAAACGACATTTAAGATTCCAGAATTTCTCAAATCCGATATCAGCACCAAATCCGGACTCTGTAACATTGTAACCGGCTATTTTGAGCCCAACTTTATCAGCAATAACAGAAGATTGACCAATGGCGATATTGGCAAAAGGACCAGCATGAACGAGAACTGGCTGGCCTTCAAGGGTCTGCATGATATTAGGATTGATAGCCTGAACCATCCATGCTGTCATGGCGCCATCAACTTCAAGATCTGCTGTGGTAATCGGACGATCTTGCTTATCATAAGCAACAACGATTTTACCAATACGACGACGCATATCAGCAAGATCATTGGCAATGGCTAAGATGGCCATAATCTCCGAAGATACGGCAATTGCAAAAGAAGATTTCATAGTGAAACCATCCATCTTTCCAGGTCCCTGGCCAATGGTGATGTCACGCAGTGCCTGGGCACAGAAATCCATGATCCAGTTAAACTCAATCTTTTTGGGATGGATATTGAGGCGTTTCAGGTTCCGCTGAGCAAGCTGCTCATCGGTGTAATTATTCTCATGCTGCATGCGGGCAGTCAGTGCCACCATTCCCAGGTTATGAGCATTCATGATGGCATTAATGTCACCAGTGAGACCAAGGGAGAATTCAGTGAGTGGGATACACTGGGCAAGCCCGCCACCGGCAGCGGAGCCCTTGATATTCATGGTGGGTCCACCAGATGGCTGACGAATAGCACCAACAACGGATTTACCACGTTTTCCAAGACCCTGAACGAGACCCATGGCACAGGTGGATTTTCCTTCTCCAAGGGGAGTGGGACTAATGGCAGTAACATCAACATACTTCCCATCGGGCTTGTCAGCCAGACGGGACATGATTTTATTAAAATCAAGTTTACCAACATAGTGACCGTAGGGGAGCACTTCCTCTTTTTCAAGGCCAAGCTCCTCACCCAGCTCGTAAACTGTTTTCATTCTGGTTTCTGCTTCTGCTGCAATTTCCCAGTCAGCATGTTTCGTTGGATCAAGGACCATATTGATCTCCTTTTTGCAATAAAAGTTAATATGTTTGCCTGATATTACTCAAGACGGTTTACTACTTCATCAGAATTGATGCTCTATATAACTAATTCTTAACAAAGTGTCAATACGAGGTCAGGCAGACCACAAAAGAGCCCTTTCCTCCCAAGGGAAAAGGGCTGCAAAGGATGCACTCCCTCAGCAATGATCTAGAAAATGGCGGGATATCGGACTTTCATCTCTGCGGCAAGGGGGATCATAACCTCACGCATGGATGGTTCAGCAGCTGCTGTAGTACGCAGTTTAAAGATATGTTTCCACTCAGCAAGGTTACAATACACAATGATTTCCGTCTTACAGGAGTTGGGCAGAACCGTTCTAGCTGCCTGGGGAGTTGAGCTCTCAAGCAGGTTAAGGTATATCTGCTCGGTGTCCTCCATGGCACGCTGCCAAAGTGCGTACTCCTCTGTGCCCTCTTTATAGAACATTGGTTTTATAAAAGTTACCTGGTTATCAAATTTATCCTGGCTGTAGCGGCAGTATCGCTGGCTTTCCTGCAAAAACGAACAGGGTCTGTGACGCACTATCTCATGGGTAACGGCTCGATTTACAATAAACTTCACACCACAGAAGCGATGCCTGGCAAGGAGTTCAGGAATCAGCCCGTCCACCTCGCTAAGCTCAAGCTTTCGCACTGCAATCCCGCTCGTCTCTGCATTGCCCCGGCCACCATCCCAGACCCCCTCAAAGAGATAGGGATGGCCAGCCACCAGAAAAGTAAGCATGGCCTCAACAATATCTGTCTCAGAAGAACGTTGATACAGCTCCCTGAAACTTCGAATAGAACCAGTAACTAAAACCTGAGAACCCAGCCTGTCAAGTATCAGGTATTTTGGTTTTAGGGCCAGTAGGGAATCAAACTGCGCACTACTGCATGTTACAGCCAGGGTCACCACCGCCATTTCCATTACGGAGTTATGTCCATGTTCTGCTATTTTCTTAACGAATGGCAGGGCAGAATTTTTATCAATCAGCCCCTCACTCTTATAACAGATACGGCCACAGGCCTCGAGGCGTATGACAAGGGATGCCTGATCGAGGTCGTCCTGAATGGTATAGGATGGATTTACAATTTGCATATCAGTCAGCCTTCCAGAAGGGAGAGAGTTCTCGAAGCTCGGCAATGATAGGGCCCATCTTTTCCAGTACGAAATCAACTTCAGCCTCAGTGTTATAGATACTCAAGGAGAAGCGGATGGAACCGTGTGCCGCTGTAAAGGGAACCCCCATGGCTCGCAGCACATGGGAAGGTTCAAGGGAACCCGAGGTACAGGCAGAACCCGATGAGGCACAGATATTGTAAATGTTCATATGGAGCAGAATGGCCTCACCTTCCACAAATTCAAAGCTGATATTGGTTGTATTGGGAAGCCTGTCCGTTTTATGGCCGTTCAGCATGGACTTGGGCACTGATGCCAGTAAACCCTCTTCAAGGCGATCCCGCAGGGCCCGAACCCGAGTATTCTCCTCTTCCATCTTTTCTGCTGCCAGGGCGCAGGCCCGGCCAAGTCCGACAATGGAGGCCACATTTTCGGTACCACCACGCCTCCCCTCTTCCTGATGTCCTCCCATCAAAAACGGTACATAAGGGGT
>CAYWMZ010000214.1:0-4876 GCA_964459485.1 uncultured Desulfocapsa sp.
ATTTATATTCATTATCAGAGGAGTTAAAAGCTTTAGTTTTTAAATCCTGGAAGAAAGATGAACTGATCATACTAATCAATTTAAATACCAAGAAGAGCAGAATCCTTAATGTGGATTATGAAAAATATGACGGCTACGAATTAGGAACAGTGAAGGGCTATGATGGAGATAAAGAATTTGGATCATTATTATTAAGAGAAACAAAAACAAAGAAACTATCAATATATTTATGCCGTTTCTTGGGCTGGATGCCGCCAATGGAACCGATAAGCACCGTTACTGTAGTACCCACATTGGCTCCTATCACCATGGCCAGGGAGGAGTCAAAACTGAGCAGGCCGCTACTGAGCCCTGTGAGGATTATGGCAATGGAGGCGGAGCTTGATTGCATCAGGGCAGTGATAAGTATCCCAAAGAGGACATAGAGCCAGAGTCCATAGCTGGCAAGGGCGCTGAGGTCGATAACCTGGGCAGCATTTTCCACACTGGTCTTCATAAAAGCAAGCCCTAGAAAGAGAAATCCAAAGCCGAGCAGGAGTCTGCTTGCCTGGAAAAGTTTTGAGGTGGAGCCAAAGACGATAAAGAGAAGACCACCACCTGCAATAAGGGGCAGGGCCAGGCTCTCTATCTTCATCTTAAAGCCGAAAACAGCCACGATCCAGGAGGTGAAGGTGGTGCCGATATTGGCACCCATCATTACTCCAATTCCATTTTCCATGGTCATGACTCCTGCGCCCACAAAGGCCAGAACCATGAGGGAGACAGCGGAACTTGACTGGAGGATTGCGGTGATCAAGGTACCGCTGCCAATGGAGCGCAGCCGACCATTGGTGTACTGGCGGATAATTTTCCGAAAGGCCTTACCGGACAGGTTCTTTACGGAATCTTCGAGAAGGTACATACCATAGAGAAATATACTGAGGCCAGCCAGCAGTTTCCAGAGATCAAGGGATTCTGTCATGTAAACACCTGGGTAATGGATGAGGTGAGGAGACGTCACATTTGCAGCAATGCGCCAAGGGGTGTCTTGAAAAATTCGTATTTTCGTTCCAAACCGAGGCGTGAGCCAGATTTTACCGCAGGCATATATTCGATATTCCGAGGATAAAATTTGGCGTGCAACGAAGGGTTGGGCCGAAAAGGCAATTTTACATGATGACCTAAGGTATTGCAAACCGGGGGACTGTGTCTTTTGACAGAACAGTTCCTGTCAGTCCTATTTTATCAAAAAGGAGGGCTATTTTTCAAATGCTATTCATTGAATAATTGATTTTCCTTTAGAAAACATGGTTAAGTGGAAAAGCGAGAACGGTGAAAAAGCGTAAAATAAATCAGGGTATTCAACGGTGTGACGTGAGAGGTTTGTGCTATATGTATGGAGTTAGGGAAAATGATGCATAACAAGAATGATCCCAATTTTTGGCATCGTAAACGCAGAGGATTGCTGGCCGTTCAGGTGGGTCTTGCCGCCAATGTGGTGTTGGCCCTGGTGAAGGCCAGTATCGGGATTATCGGCAACAGCCCGGCACTTCTGGCCGATGGCATCAACTCCACCTCCGATGTTGCCTACGGAGTGGTGATGACCATCTGTATGAAGATCTCGGGCAAACCAGCGGATGCCGAACATCCCTATGGCCACGATCAGATGGAGAGTATTGCTGCGGTGGTGGTGGGGGCCTTTGTTATCAGCACCGCCATTGCCATCTTCTGGAACTCCGTTGATGGTGTTTATGAGATTATCGTTGGGGAGTCCACCTTCGCTGGAGCTTCACAGATTGCCCTGTGGGTTTCTCTGGTTGCTGCTACTGCCAAAGTATGGCTGACCGTGTGGACCAGCAGGATAGGAAAGGAAACCAATAACATGGCAGTTGAGGCCCTGGCCTATGATCATCGCAATGATATCTTTTCCGCATTGGCCGCAGCCGTCGGTATCTATTTCGGACGCAGTGGTGTTGCCTGGGTGGATCCTCTGGCAGGGGCGGTGGTATCTCTGATTATCCTCTACACCGGGGTCGATATCCTGCGTTCTGCCACTGCCGATCTTATGGATACCCTTCCCGGAAAACACCTGGAGCGAACGATTCGTGGTCATTTACTGGAAGTGGCTGGGGTGCAGGGGGTGGAAGAGGTGCATGCCCATCGCTTCGGGCCCTATCTGGTGGTCAATATCACCATTGGTGTTGATGGTGCACTCACTGTCTCAGAGGGTGATGAGATCGCCACCCGTGCCGAAAATGTACTGCTAGAAGAAGTCGATTTTATGCGTCGGGTCTATGTCCATTTTCACCCGGCAAAAGAAGCCTTGCAGGGAGAGTTGTGAACGAGCAGATGCCAACACCGCAATATCTGGCCGCCGTTGATCTTGGCTCCAATAGTTTTCATATGGTGGTGGCCCGTATTGAAAATGGCCATGTCCATATCCTCGATAATCTCAAAGAGATGGTACGCCTTGGCGCCGGATTGGACAGTGAGGGCAGGTTGTCGGAAGATGCCCGCAGCAGGGCTTTGACTTGTCTTGAGCGTTTTGGGGAACGGGTTCAGGGCTTTCCCAGGGGCAGCGTGGCGGCCGTTGGAACCAAGACCCTGCGCCAGGCCAGAAATTCCCGTTCTTTTGTGGAGGAGGCCAGTGAAGCCTTGGGGCATCCCATTGCCGTTATTGCCGGAAAGGAAGAGGCCCGTCTGGTCTATCTGGGAGTTTCCCATTCCCTAGTTGCAGGAGATGGCAAACGGTTTGTCATGGATATTGGGGGCGGTAGTACTGAACTGATTTTAGGGGAAAATTTTGAGCCTCAGCATCTGCGCAGCCTGGATATGGGCTGTGTCAGTATGAGTCGTGCCTTTTTTGGCAGCGGGAAACTGGGCAAAAAATACTGGAAAAAGGCGGGTATTGCAGCCCACCTGGAATTGCGTCCTGTGAGACGATATTTTCAGAAGGTTGAGTGGAACAGTGCTTCCGGGGCCTCAGGTACCATTAAGGCCGTGGGACGGGTGGTGAGCGGGCTGGGGCTAGATTCTTACAGTATTAATCTCGCTAGTCTCTACACCATTCGGGACAAGATGATAGCCGCAGAGCATCTTGATAAACTCCATCTTCCCGGTCTGAAGAATGACCGTAAACCCGTTTTTGCAGGCGGGCTGGCCATTCTGATCGCCACTTTTGAGGCACTGAAGATCAAGAGTATGCAGGTCTCAGAGGGGGCCCTGCGTGAAGGCCTTTTGTATGAACGGTTGGGACGCATTCAGAGCGAAGATACCCGCCTCAAGACGGTGAGTAGTGTGCAGCAGCGGTTTCAAATCAGCCAGAAACATGCACGTCGGGTCAGTAAGACGGCGCATCAGTTCCTGACTGCCTGCGAAAAGGAGTGGGGACTGTGTCTTGAAGATGCGGAGCTGTTGCACTGGGCCTCAAGTCTTCACGAGATTGGGCTTGCCGTCTCACTCACTGGATATCAGAAGCATGGTGCCTATCTGCTTGATCATGCTGATTTGCCGGGATTTTCCTTTGAAGAGCAGGATCGGATGAGTGTCCTGGTGCGGGGACACTGCAAAAAGATATCGAAGAAACTCTTTAAATACCTACCGGAGCAGGATCGGCGGACGGCCATGAGGCTGGTTGTATTACTGCGTCTTGCAACTCTGCTACATCGATCCCGGAAGGAAGAGACGGCTGTTGTTGAAAAAATTGATGTGGGTGTAAATGGGTTAAACATCACCTTTGCGGAGCAAGAACTGTTGAAGCACCCCTTGCAACACGCAAGTCTTGAGCAGGAGGCCATCTATCTTACTAATGTGGGTTTTGAACTGCGGTTTTCGTAGGCGCTTCAGGAAACGGCCATTCTGTGGATAGACTTCTCTTTCACTACAATATCTTCTAGCAGCGCAAACTGTACCTGTGCTTTTGCCAGGATTATTTCTGGATCTGTGCACTTAAAGTACACCCCGCCGTGGAGATAGTCTGTGAAGAAACGCAGGCCCAATTCAAAACATATGGCCTGTAGGCCATGGTAGATAAAGGTTCTGGCACTGCTGTTGAGGAGTTCTTCCGATGCCTGAAAGTAGCCCCGAAGCGTTGCGGCGCACCGTTCCAAGTCAAAAGAGACCTTTTCTGGGTCTCCATCTTCTCCAAGGCTGTTACAGACTGAACGAAGACAGTCCCCTATGTCGTGCTGGATGAGTCCCTGTCCCACAGTATCGAGATCAATGAGACTGATGGCCAGGTGGCTATCTGGGTCAAAGAGGACATTTGCGATCTTGGGGTCACCGTGGATGGTGTGCATTTCAAGATATCCTGACTGGAGGGCCTGTTCGAGGGCAAGGGCTTGATGCTGCCTGTTGTTTATGCTGTTGAGGCAGAAGGTCACTTCAGGGGAGGTGCTTTGGGGCATTGCCGCAACTGCCTCCTGAAACTGGCGCAGGTATGCGGGGAGCGAATGAAAATCCGGTAGCGTCACTGTCATTGTCCCGCTGTCCAGCCCCGCCACCCTTTGGTGGAAATGTCCCAGTGCCCAGCCTGTCTGTTCCGCCTGGAGCAGGGTTGTTGCATGCTCAAAGGTCGTGCTGTTCCCGATGTACGAGAGGGCGCGCCATAGCGAACCGTCATCGTCCTGTATTGCTGTCGAGCCATCGCTGCTTGGAAGCAGAACGGGATCTTCCCATCTCCTTTTGGAATCTTTTTTTAGTCCCTTTAAATAGCAGCTCAGTTGTTTCAAATTGCTAATCAAACCCTGGGGGTCAGGAAACACATCGCCATTGATTCGTTGCAAAACCAGTTGGTTGCCCTGATATTCCACCAGAAAGGTGTCATTGATATTTCCCTGCCCAAGGGGGCTCACCTGCACACGTCCCGGAGAAGGGCAGTAGCGGCGCAGAATAGCTT
>CAYWMZ010000215.1:0-4864 GCA_964459485.1 uncultured Desulfocapsa sp.
CGTTGCTGACATTGGCCATTTAGGGCTCCATTCGAGTCACCTCTATATCACCTCAATCACGCCGCCAGTAGACGTGCAGAAGGCCATTGATGATACGGGACGGCTCAGTGTCATTAAAGATATGGATAAGTTTGTGAAGATGAAGGCCGCCATGGCCATGGAAAAGGCGGCTGTGAGCCAGGGAGAAGCCGGGGCTGGTGTTGGGCTGGGAATGGGTCTGATGATGCCTGCCATGTTTGCAGCCAGTAATGCTAATAGCCCGACTCCTTCGGCGGCACCTGCTTTAAAAACGTCTTCGGTACGCGATACAGTGTGTCCCGATTGTCAAAACAGAATCCCTGCCGATGCCAGATTCTGCCCCCTGTGCGGACATCAGCAACTGGTCTTAAGTCAGTGTTACAACTGTGGTAAAAATCTTGCTCCCAATGCAAAGTTCTGCTCCAAATGTGGTCATGCCACCAGCGAGAAGCCGAGGGTTATGGTGTGTCCTAAGTGCCAGGAGAAAAATATGCCGGGTGCCATGTTTTGTAATCAGTGTGGACAGAAATTTTAAAGATTTTAGGAGTCGCTGGTTTTTCTCTTCAGCAGACTCCCCTTAAGGCCTGTCCATGGATCTGACTATCCATCAAAATTGTCCATCATGTGGTGCTGCCATCGAGCTCCACGAAGATGATAGACTGCTGCGTTGTCCTTACTGTGAAGTCGAAAACTTTATGGTCACTAGGGGGATGCTCCGTTTTGTCCTGCCCCACCGGGCTCCGTCCCATATAGACTTAAGAGAGATGCTCTATGCCCCTTACCTTCGTTTTAAAGGAAACGTCTTCTACTGCAAAGGAAAACAGCTCAAGTATAAGGTAATTGATACCACCCAGCAGGGTTTGAATGCCAGCCTCCTTCCGCCATCCCTTGGCCTCAGGCCCCAGGCTATGCCTGTCTCTTTAGCAACAGATGCTATTTGCGGCACCTTTCTGCGTCAGACGGTGATGGCCAAGACCCTCCTGAAACGGGCGGCCATGCTCACGGAAATGGAGTCTCAAGAAAATCGAAATCCTTTTTATCATCGTGCCTTTATTGGTGAACGCCTAAGCTGTATCTATCTGCCGCTTTATGTTGAAAATGGGGCCCTGTACGATGCCGTGACCAATACGGTTCTGGCCCGTGGTGGTTCTGCTGAAGAGCTGCGACTCAAGGGCAGAAGCTTTCGTAAGAGTTGGACACCCTACTTTCTGGCAACCCTTTGTCCCCGCTGCGGGGATGCACTCAGTGGCGAGCCGGATAGCTTGCTGCTCTCCTGTTATAACTGTCAGAGCTCCTGGGAAGAGCGTCAAGGTTCATTTCGTTCCATTGAGTGGAGCTGTGTGGTCTCCAAACATGAATGGATCTCCTATCTGCCCTTCTGGAAACTCCGGGTACGTTCCACTGGTCGGGTGATGGAAACTTATGCAGATTTCCTGCGTCTCACCAATCAGCCTCGGGTTATTACCGAAAAACATCGGGCCCAGGAACTTTTCATCTGGGTACCCGCCTTCAATATCAGACCTTCCACCTTTCTGCGGCTTGGAAAAGTCCTAACGCTTAGCCAGCAGAAGATTCCTGAAGGAGAGTCGCGCATGGTTAAAAATATGTATCCGGTGACCCTGCCCAGGGAGGAGGCCGTTCAGGCCCTAAAAAGTCTATTGGCTGAGGCTGCCATAAATAAAGGAAAACTACTGCCCCTCCTGCCACAGATGAATATTCAGCCTCTTGCCACAGAACTCTGCTATCTACCCTTTTCCCAGTTGGGACAGGATCTGGTGCAGGAGCAAACCGGTATCTCTCTTGCAAAATCTGTGTTAGGCTTCGGGCGTAAGTTGTAAATTCTAAGTACATTTTTTGATGTCACCCGGAAAGGACAGGATGATGGCTCACGAACACCATATGCGAATTGCTCTGGATCAGGCCCGGGAGGCCCTCGAAGAGGGAGAATTCCCGGTGGGGGCAGTGATTGTCCATGATGGGCAGGTCGTTGCCAGTGGGCAGCGGCTTCATACCGGAGGAGGCGGTTCCACGGTAAATGAGATGGATCATGCTGAGATTGTGGCCTTGAGAAATGTCCTGGCCCTTGATGTTCCGGTGCCTTTGGCAGAGGTCACGATCTACTCCACCATGGAACCCTGTCTGATGTGCTTTTCCACGATGATTCTCAGTGGGATACGCAACTTCGTGTATGGCTATGAAGATGTGATGGGTGGCGGGACCAATCTTCCCCTGTACCGTCTCCGTCCTCTGTATGCTGATATGGAGGTCAGTATCGTTTCACATATCCTTCGTACTGAGAGTTTGGAAATGTTTCGGGCCTTTTTTGCAAATCCGGAAAATCAGTACTGGAAGAAATCGCTGCTTGCCAACTATACTCTGAGTCAGTAATATTTGTTTCGACATTTTTTTAACCACCCACCTCTATTTAGCCAGCAGATCCCATGAATCCAACAGCACGAACCGTGGCCTTCCAGCCAGGTGAACGGAATATATTTTTTCATATCCTCACTGCCTGTAATCTCTCCTGTAAACATTGTTATATAAACCCGAGTCAGCATGGTACCACCACGCTTCCCAAAGAGACTATGCTTCGCTGGCTTGAACTCTTTGCCGATCCCGACAAAAAATCCAACGTGATTTTCTTGGGCGGGGAACCTACCATGCATCCTGATCTTAGCTATGGTATCGAACGAGCCAAAGAGCTTGGCATGGCAGTTACCGTTGATTCCAACGGCTATCTCTTCCATGATATTTTGGAAAAAAGCAGTCCGGATCAATTGGATTTTTTGAGTTTCAGCCTCGATGGTCCCGATGCCTTGGTGAATGATCCCATTCGAGGTAAAGGTGTCTTTGAGATGTGTACCGGGAACATGCGCAAGGCTCTGGATCGAGGATACAATGTCTCGGTGATTTACACTGTCTCGAATCTCAACATTACCCATTTGCATCGTATGGTTTCCCTTCTTGCAGATATGGGAGTGAAGCGTTTCTTTATTCAGGTTATCGGGCTGCGTGGCAATTCGGCCCAGGGGAGTGTGGGGGAGCAGGGGTGGCAGGTGAGTCCTGAACAGTGGCTGGATATTGTGCCTAAAGTGGCTGAAGCCGCAGCGGAAGCTGGAATTCATGTGACCTTCCCCAAGGTGTTTCTGGGCTCTGATGAGAAGTTTGAGTGTGCAGGGCTGGTGACGGAGAACTTTTTTGTCTTTCCAAATGGCCGGGTCTATCGCTGCCCCCTCTGTGAGGATCATCCCATTCATGCCATGGAAATCAGAAATAATATGCTTGTTGCGACTTCCGGTCTCAATGAGGATCGTTTCTTTGGACTCACTATTGCCGAAGGCTGTGTGATGAACAAACTCCTTCAGCCGGATACCATTCGCTACGATTCAGAAGGGAAACCTGAACATGTGATTTCCTGCTGTCTGCTGAAGCAGGAGCTCCTGCCGAGGTCTTCCTGAGCCTGGTAAATATGTCTGCCACGCATCAAGGTCGCTGTCCCCTCTGTAATAAAACGGGGGATGGGACGATTTTTTACAGTGGGGTGCGTCGCCAATATCTTCGCTGCGCCTGTTGTCAGTTAATCTCTGTGTCACCATCCACTTACCTCCCATGGCAAGCCGAACGGGCCGAGTACGATAAACACCGGAATCTTCCGGACGATCTCGGTTACCGAAGATTTTTGGATCGCCTCTATTCGCCACTATTGCAAAGGATTGATGTTTCAGCCCATGGACTTGACTTTGGGTCAGGGCCGGGGCCTGTGTTGTCGATGATGTTGCAGGAGGCGGGGTGTGAAATGAATATCTATGATCCGTATTACAGCCCGGACAGAGATGTGTTGCAAGGGTGTAAGCGTTATGACTTTATTACGGCAACGGAGGTTTTGGAACATCTCCAAGATCCAGCCGGGGAATTGGAACTGCTTTGGAACCTGTTGAAACCGGAGGGCTGGCTGGGACTAATGACTAAACTTGCCCATGACAGGGCCGCCTTTTCCCGGTGGCATTATAAAAATGATCCCACCCATATCTGTTTTTTCTCCACTGCCACAATGCAGTGGCTGGCCCGGAAGTGGAATACAGAACTGGTGCAGATTGGAGCTGACGTTTTCTTTTTTCAAAAACCGGCAGAGGGCTAAATTCAGTCTGGCTTTGGGGCCACCCGTTTTTTACCGAAGAACGATGTGAGGAAGATCCCGGCCTCATAGAGGAAAAAGAGGGGCAGGGAGAGGAGTCCGGTAGCCATAAAATCACCAGCGGTGAGCAGGAACGACATGACAACTATGGCACCGTAAAAATAGAGTCGTTTGCTGCGGAAGTATTCAGCCCTTACAAAACCAGCCTTCCCGGCCATCACCATAAGAAATGGTATCTCAAAGGAGAGTCCAAAGGCTAGCACTGTTCGTGCCACAAAGGTGAGATATTTCCCGAATTTGGGAAGGGGTTCCAGGTTGTCTCCGGCATAACTCATAAAAAAGATAAGCATCCGGGGCAGCACCCCAAAGAGGGCAAAAGCTGCACCTGTTCCAAAGAGGAGGGTGGCCCAGAATACTACAACCAGGGCAAATTTTTTCTCACTGCTGCGAAGACCTGGGGAAATAAACATCCAGAGTTGAAAGAGGATGTAAGGAAAACTGGCCACAACACCCACCAGTAGTGAGAGCTTGAGGTATGAAAAAAAAGCCTCGGGCAGATTGGTGTATACCAGATGGTCAAGAAAGGGGCTGGCCGCAAAGAGAGGTTCCATAAAGAAGCGGGCGATCTCTTCGGAATAGAGATAGGCCACCCCTGAGGCAATGGACAGGGCCAAAAATATTTTAATAAGGCGTTGCCGTAACTCCACATGA
>CAYWMZ010000216.1:0-4842 GCA_964459485.1 uncultured Desulfocapsa sp.
CAGATGATCGATGGAGAGGGTTTCAAGGGTTGTTCAACTCTTGGAGACCACCAGTATCAGGCATCGTTTCAGCGCAATCCGGGCCAACACGTCTGCGGCATCATCGGGATCAACATTTGAGATAAAATACGCCTGGCGACCATCAAGTCTGAAGGCCTTCAAGGCTTCATAGATAGAACGAGGGCCGAGGTCAGAACCGCCAATCCCTATCTGAACCAAGGTATCAAAGGGATCACCGTCTGCATTACAGATCGTGCCCGCATCAAGTGCGCTGAGAAATTCTCGGAGTTTAGCCAGTTCTCCTTTTGCTTGAGCACTGGCACTGCTGTTGGCAGGAGTTGCAGAAAACAGATCCCGGCTGGCACAGTGCAGAACCTGTCGATTTTCCGACGAATACCCCTCTATACGGTTTAGAACCTGCCCTTGACGCATCTCCTGAAACTGTTTCACAACAGCACATTCGTCTGCAAGGGACTGCAATCCGTCAAGAACCGTTTCAGTTACCCTTTGGCAGCCGTAGAGCAGATCAAAGGAATCCCCTTTACACACATAACTCCCTACACGCTCAGGGTTTAAAACTCCGGGAAGGCTTAGATCCAACGGCATTTCTGCTAGACACTGCAATTGGGAAAAGGCCTGGCACTCATATATAGATTTATGCTGCACACTCATACTATCTACCTCCCGGCTCTATTGTTTGCTATCTTCGTTTACTCCTACCTTCTTTCGCAAGCCTGCGCATCTCTGCAATTACTGCACTATAATCAGCACTGCCGTACACCGCAGAACCTGCTACAAAGATATTGGCCCCGGCTTCAGCAACCCGTGAAATGGTCTTGGGACTGATTCCGCCATCAATCTCGATACCCACTTCAAGGCCCAGAGACTCTATGCGCTTGCGCAGGGTATCTGTCTTACCAAGAGTGGACTCAATAAAGGACTGGCCACCAAAGCCTGGATTGACACTCATCAACATAACCAGATCCAGATCCTCCAGGACATATTCCAGGGTCGACAAGGGGCTTGCGGGATTAAGGACTGCCCCCGCCTTTTTTCCAAGTTCTCTGATACGGCTGATGGTACGGTGCAGATGGGTACAGGCCTCCACATGAACAGTGATCCAATCGGCACCTGCAGCTGCAAAGGCATCGATGTAGCGATCAGCATCACTGATCATCAGATGGACATCAAGTATCTTGTCGGTGGCCTTACGGGCCGCCTTGACCACTAGGGGGCCGATGGTGATATTGGGCACAAAATGGCCATCCATAACATCAATATGGATAATCTCAGCACCCGCCTGATCCACAGCTTCGATCTCCTCACCAAGACGGGTAAAATCGGCAGACAGGATGGATGGTGCAAATTGAATTTCAAGCATTTTCTTCCTCTGGATAGAGCTTATTTCATTAAGCGATACGTCTAATTTCATTGCCTGGCAGCATCTCAACCAAGCCTTCAAGTTCGAGGAGTAACAACAATTCTGTGACCTTAGCAGGGCCATGACCCGAGGCCACAATGAGCTCGTCTCGTGTCACCCCATAGACATCAATACGATTAAGGAGCCCCTGAGCCTGCGGATCGAGCTGTAATATCGAGTCCATAGAACAAGTCTCATGAGCAGATCCTGCATGCGCCGGGACGAGGCCCAACAGGATGTCTTCAGCTGATTGTACCAGCTGAGCACCCTGTTGCAAGAGCCAATGCGTCCCATCACTCTTAAAGGAATCGATCTGCCCGGGTACTGCAAAGACATCCCGTCCCTCTTCAAGCGCCATTTCGACCGTGATCAGGGAACCGGACTTTCTAGCTGCCTCCACCACCAGAACCCCTTCGCTAAGACCGGCAATAATCCGGTTTCTTGCTGGGAAACGATAGAAATCAGGCTTGGTTCCCAGGGGGTATTCTGTTACCAGGAGTCCATCCCGGCGAATCTCCTCATAGAGAGCTGTATTTTCCCTGGGATACACCACATCAAGGCCACAGCCAAGAACAGCTATGGTGCCACCAGCCACCGAGAGGGCCCCCCTATGGGCCTCACTGTCAATCCCAGACGCCAGGCCCGAGACCACCGTCAACCCGGCACTTGCCAGCTCTTTTGCCAACGTGAAACTGCTTCGTTTACCATAAGAGGTGGCCGCACGGGAACCAACCATGGCCAGGCAGCGACTGCTGAGGAGTTCCATTTGGCCCTGCACATAGAGAACCGGCGGTGGGTCTGCTATCCCCTGCAACTGTTGCGGATACTTGGGGCTTTCGGGGCAGATGGCCTCTGCACCTCCACTGCGTAGGCGTCTTAGTAACTGTACAGCTCTTTCACAGAGAGCATCGTAATCGCAAAGGCCAGCCAGGACATTTTTACGAACACTGCCATCTTGCAGCCCGTCTCTGGCAGCTACAAAGATTCTCTCTGGAGAGCCAAACCTGGCAAGCAACTGCTTTCTACCTTGGTTCCCAAGACCGGGAACAAAGCTCAGGGCCATCCAATCGATTATACCATTATCTGACATCCCTTCCACTCATCGTCATAGCCACAAAGACCAATCCCGGACCAGGGTCCGGGATTGCTACTACTCAGTTGTACATTTTTTCTGCCATCAATCGGTCATAAAGACCCGTAGCTCATCCACCCGGGAGGGGTGTTTGAGTTTTTTTATGGCCTGGGCCTCGATCTGCCGAATACGTTCCCGAGTCACCGCAAAACATTTTCCAACCTCTTCCAGAGTATGATCATAGCCAACATCTATACCATAGCGCATACGAACGACTTTGGCTTCACGGGGAGAGAGGGAGGACATCACCTTGCTGAGGCATTCCTTTAGACTCTCAACCATGGAGGCATCGTGGGGGCCAAGGGTGGAACAGTCTTCTATAAAATCCCCGAGAAAGGTCTCTTCATCATCACCCACCGGGGTATCCAGGGATATGGCATCCTTGGCAGTCTTGAGGGCCGCCTTGACCTTGCTCACATCAGTTCCCAGCTGTTCCGCCATCTCTTCTGGACTTGGCTCCCTATTTTCTTCACGGATAAAATCTTTGGAAACCCGTAGCAGACGATTAATGGTCTCTATCATATGCACAGGAAGGCGAATGGTGCGCCCCTGATCGGCAATCCCACGGGTGATGGATTGACGAATCCACCAGGTAGCGTAGGTACTGAACTTATAACCACGATGGTAGTCAAACTTGTCCACAGCCTTCATCAGACCGATATTCCCCTCCTGAATAAGATCGGGGAACTGTAGACCACGGTTGACGAATTTTTTGGAGATGGAGATAACCAGACGAAGATTGGCACGCACCAAAGACTCTTTGGCATGCTTGTTAATGTCTCGTCCCGCTTCGATTTCATGGATAACACCGTTCAGGGCACGATAGCCAAAGCCAAGACCCTCTTTCATCTGCAAGCCTATCTGATACTCCAGTTCCGCAGGACTCATTTCAGGAGGGCCACCGTCCGCTGCGGCAAGTTTCTGGGCCTTAAGAACCTCCACCCGCACTCTGCGAAAACGCTTGGCCAGATCCTTAAGATTTGCCGCCACCCCGTTGGTACAGCGGGTACAGATAATCCGATCGCCAAAGAGTGCTGCAATATCAGACCCCGTGGCCATCATACTACTGCTGATGGCCACGGTTTTTTTGACATCACCCGCACATTCCATCAGATCCTGACGGAGTTGTTTTCGTTTTTCTTCAAGCGCAACTGTAGCATCAATCCTGACAAGAAAACGTTCCTTTTCCTTCTCAACCAGACTGAGCTGGGTGTCCTGAATACCACGCAATATATTATATATTTTCAAGGTATCATCACGCAATCCGGAGGAAATCTCCTGAAGTGCTGCCACCGCAAGGGGAGTGGAGAGTACTGCATTCTGAATGCGAAGCAGGCCTTCTTCCATCATCCTGGCAAGTTCCAACTCTTCTTCGTGACTGAGAAGCGTCAAGGTACCCATCTCACGCAGATAGATAGACATGGGATCCACTGCATGTTCAACGCCACGTTTGGAACTCCTGGCAAGCCGTCGCTGTCCCTGTCTTCTATCGGTAAAAAAGCCCTTACGCCGATCTCCAATTCTTGGATTACGACGGTCATCCCCAACTCCTTCGGGGAGACCAACGGAACACACCTTTTCGCCTGATTCAAAAATACCCGTCAGATCAAGCACACTCTCGTCGGCCTGTTCCTTTGATTCTTCCGTCATTTGATCCTTCCCAAGCATTCATATCTCCCTAATCTCTCTTCCTCATGACTGCGATTCCGCCTAGGCCAAAAAACAACCAAAAGCGGCCACCTAGCCATATCTTCTCTCAGAGATACAGTATCGTAATTTAATTTGATATTCAATCCCTACTTCGCAAATAATTAAGAAAAAAAGGGCTTTAGCATGACAAGGGCCAGTCCCCCATCCGTAATGAAACAATAATTTCTATTTATTTTCAATACCTTAGCGTACCTCGCCCCCCCAGAAAAAACACATCCCAACTCCTAAAAAAAATAGCTCCATATCAAGTAGTTAAGCCTTTCGTGAAAGAGCTGTTGCCTCACCTCTCACTCCCCACAGAGGATCGCTGTCTGACGAAGCTCCTGAAATCGCTTATCCAGTTCCATTTTCCTGGCCACCAACCGCGCTAGCTCCTCAGAATTATCCTGAGCGGCACAACTGCTGATCTGCCCAACAAGCCCCTTGGACTCTCGATGCAGTCTGTCCCTCTCCAGCCAGGAGAGGAGTTCTGTAAGTTCTTCGTCGGTTCCCTGGCAATTGAGGCCTTCGTCTCCTGCCGCCGAATTTAATATTTTGCCAAGTTTTGCTCATCGTGTTATCACCGGTTAAAAAAATGATT
>CAYWMZ010000217.1:0-4837 GCA_964459485.1 uncultured Desulfocapsa sp.
TTTTCTTTCTGCCAGCCAGCCGGTAATTATCTGAAAGGCTGCCAGGTGTTTATCTTTGCCTTTGGCCAAAAGGAATGCCAATGACTGGCCAAAACCATTTTGGAGAATGATGGCAGGAAGCCCGGCTGAAAACGGCTTAAAATCAGTGCGAAGATTAGGGTCGAGTGCGGCAAGTTTACCAAGGCAGTATTCCGCTCGTTGTTGTCCCAAAGTTCTCATTTGTCGCCCCCCCTCCAGGTAAGTTCAAAAATGCCGCGGCCCAGAGTAAGGTCACCGCCCATCTGAATATGGCTGGCTGCTGCCTCATGGACGGCTTCTCGCAGGGTATCGAGAACAATTCGATTGGTCTCTGCCGCTCGTTCAGCCCCGAAAAAAACAACGCTGTATAAAACGGTATCGGCGGGCAAAAGCTCCTGGTAGCGCAATGAACCGTCTTGGGTTGTACCGCTGGCTGAGTCTATTTTTATTTGAGCCTGGATCTCGGTGGCTGTTTCCATAAGATATGAGAAATGGTCATCTGGGATTAATACCAGACGATCCAGATTGGGGCCAAGCAGGGAGTACAGCTCACTTACCGCTTCGGCAGCAGTGCTGTTGTCAGGTTTGAGGCAAATATCTTCAAGGACCAGTTCTCCGTGCAGTTTATCACCCTTGATTATTTGATAAGAATCTCCGGCAATGTCTACCGAGTTCAATCCGCTAATTTCGTTGTTGATCAGGGTCAAATCCCGAGCCGTCCTTTTCAAAATGGCAGGACAGGTTACCCAGACAAAAGGCGAGAGGTTGGAACGAACAGGAAAGGCGAGTAATTTCGCATCGGAAAATGCTATCGCCCCAGCCTGAGACACCTTGCCGGACTGGCCGAATACCCGGTTGGCAAGGTCTATGGCACGCTCTTCTTTCTCACCGCTGACAAGTTTATCAATATCTATGTCTTTCAACATCCAGCAGCGTTCACAATGTTCTCTGAAGGCGCCTTTAACCCCTGATGCCTGAATATGCGGCCAGCCGGAATGCCGCTCTCGTTGGATTGGCAGGTCGATGGCGCCGGTGGCGGCTCCCGCTCCGGCGTGTACGGGTGAGATGGCGTGCATTACGCAAATTTCGGAATCTTGTTGCAGATACATTTTCTTCCTCCTCTTATATGGTTAAAAAATGGTTTGTTTTTTGGGCAGCATCATCACTGGCGATTACCGTTCCGGCAGGCAGATACGCCTCCATGGGTTTATGAAAATTCTTCTGCATATCCCAGCCGCCAACCCGCACAAGCTTGTTGGAAGCCCTGGGGCAGTTTTGTAATTCCTTCGGCAGAGTGGAGAGGTTGATGGGTGAAATGGTACAAAGCAGTTTGCTGTGTTCGATTTGGGGTGTTTTGAGGTCGGATCGGGTTTGATAACGGCAGATCCGTTGTTCACCTCCCAATTGAAGAATCCCCCGTGGGGCAAGGCAACTTTCATTGTTTGATGTAATTCCAACCGCCAGTTTTATGCCATTCCGCAGTTGGATATGGACTGTACTGTATAGATGACCATCTTTGGCAGTGCGTTGACGGGTCAGGGCGATGCCGACTCTCTCTTCTCTGGAAAATAGAGCCTTGCCCGGCAGCATAGCGGCTTCACCGACGGGAATCTCTGTTGGGTCTTCACGGTAGCGTAACTTGTTCTGTCCCTTGGATATGGAGGTAAAGGCGGAACTTGTTACCCACATTCCGGCCAGAGGCTGCATGTCACTGCTAATGGGATTTTTTATCCAAAATGGTTTTGAGACAGAGCCGCACAGCCCCAGGGGCGGCTTGCTAAGTGGTTCCGCTGCCTGAACCGTATATTGGGTATTATTTATTGGCGGATTATGAGTAATATCTGCATACCATGAGGCGGGAGCCGGAAATAACAGTTCGTTATCTTTTAGAAGAATCGGCCCGACAAGATCAAAACCCGGTTTTGCGGGCGTGCCTAAAAATGGGTGCCTTTTCTGCCATGTATCTGGTTGTTTGAGATAATCAACGGGATGAATGCCTTGCTGCTTTAAAATAGCGGTGCGGATTGCACCGATAATAGTGGACGGCATGGGAGGAAACAAGGTGTCCACTTCATGGTTTTCTCCTGCCTCCATTGATTCTGCCCCTCTGAAAAACAGGGTGTCAACCGGATCTATTTCGAGCCAAATTATATTAGTCACTGTGTGCCTCCGTCTGGTTACGGCAATGGCCGATGAAATTTGCGACAATAATGGATTCTAAAGGTAATTTTGTACGTTCGCTGTTGGTATTACATGGAGTATTACTAATGAGGGCTGCCACATGAGATGCTATTGTGTGAAGCTGTTCTTTTCGCTGCTGCTTTGACAGATTATTATTAAGCCTGGAACGATCCAGTTGTTGTGCAATAAACGGCACAAGCTGTTCGGGGCTTTTATCCATCAAGGCCTGAAGGCCGGTTTCGAAGGCGGATAGTCTGTAGGCAAGAGAAGAGCTCATGGCCGCCTGTTCGCTGTTTTTCAGGGCAGAGGCCGTGGCGAGGAAATGCTCCAGGATGGTGGATTCCCCCTGGCAGTCATGCCATTTCGCCCCGAATAACCGGCCTCCGCCGGAACGTTTATCAAGCTCAAGGACAAAGGCGTTTCTGCCGCCGTCATTTTTTGCCATATTTAATAATTCGTGTGCCCGTTTGATAACACTGCCAAGGGGCTTTTTGTGATGGGCGATCATGATCCCAGCCGAGATGGAAATTTTGTCTCCTGTACCGAGATGGAGTCCAAGTTTACCGATCTCAGGCTCCCATGTTGATGCGAGAGGGCTGGCAAAACCTTTAACTGGTTCAAAAATAAAGCCGTTATTGTAGCTTTCAGCAATCTCTCTGGCCGCATCAATAGCCGTAGAAACTGGCAGGATGGCACAGACATCGTCACCACCAGCGTACAGCAGGCGGCCATGATGTTTGTCAATTATCCTTGGAACAGTGAGCAGAGAGAAATCACCCAATGCTTCTGAAATTGCGGCATGTACCGCTGGAGAAATAAAGCGTTTTTTATTTTGCCACAATCGCCAGAATGCTTTGTAATCCTTATCAAAATCGCCATTAAGACGTTCCATAAGATCTGGGTGAAGCACGTTGTTCCAGGAGGCGCCAAGGGTTTCTCCATTATCAAGGGTTTCTCCATTAATGAGTTCACCCATTTTGTCACCATCCATAAGGAGTACAGCATAATATTTATGAATATCTTTGACCTTATGAAGATCGAAAATAGAACGGGCGGCCTGTTGCTCTTTGCCGACATCAGGCTGTTTTTTTGAGGCAGCTGGTTCATCCTTGGCGTGATACCATTGGGCCAGTTTTGCCCCCACTTTACTTTTGTTTTTTGACCAGTCGAAACAGGCAAGCAGACCTGCAAGTTTTTGAGCCTTATCCGCCGCGTCCTGATCTGATGCTGCTGTTTGAACCTGCTGCCACCAGTCGTACATTGCTAGTTCTGTAGTAGAAGGAAAGACCTCGGCATTTTTAAACATCATGCGAAGTGGATGGTCTTCAATATTTTCACAGACCCTGTAAGCGAGTCTTTTAAGCATGGCAATGGCACAAAGCCGCTCGGTTGGCCCAAAATCTGATTTAGCGGGCCAATTAGCTCTGACATCCTGCCAGAATGGGTCTTGGGAAGGTTTTGGGTTACGATCATCTGCGTCATGATAATGAAGAATTTCAAATTCGCCGAACATATCACATTTGATGCCCTCCTCTGTCTGGCGTTTATTGGTACGGTGGGCCTTGCCCGCTGCCAGCATGGCTTGAGCCAGCCTGTGGGTAATGCTGTATAGCTGCCCCTCTCCGGATGATGGGTTGCGAATAACCCCTTTTTTATGAAGCAGAGTGTTTGATTCATCAACAAATCGGAATATGTCATCGATTGATTTCTTGTTAATCAGCTCTTCAACTGCCTTGTGATCTTTCCGGTTAATTAATGGTACAGCGGCCCATTGATAGTCCCAGTAATCTGCAAGTTGGCGGCTGAACTGTTCTCGTATATTGGGATCATTTTTCTTGAGTATTTTCTTCTCCAGCAAATTAAGAGTTGCTTCGCCCAACTCTTGCCAGGCATCGGAAATTTTTTGTTCTATGATGGCAGCAATTTCACTCTCTCTACCGCTGGGGACGAGGCAGACAAATTTATTTGGAAAAGAGGCGACACCCGATGCCGTACTGGTTGTGGCACCGAGCCACTCTTTTTCCATCTTCCATGATTCCAGAAGACCATCAATAAGTGGTTGGCCGTGCAGACTTGGATAAACGATATGATCTGCTCCAAGATGGTGGATAACGGCTTTGATCCCCTCAAATGCGAGCCAGGAGAGAATGATGGAGCCAGACCAGTAATCTCGTAGTTTTCTGGCCCGGCCAACAAAATCCTGGACGGGGGTTATGGCAAACACCATCAAACTTGCCGTATTGTTTGGTGAGAGCCTGGTCGATGATGCCAGGGCTGAAACCAAGCCGTTATGCTGCCAAATGGAGTGATCCGGCAGACGGGTATCAGCAGGAAGACGGTGCCAGAGCCCGCCAAGTCCGCCAATATTCTGCTGGGCGAGACGGCGGCGTAGAATAAAGTAGAGATAATGAAAACGAGCCGGAGCAAATTGTTCTTCTTCCCCCTGGTAGCCTTTTTGTTCCGAAAGTCCAACTCCGCTGCCAGCTTTGTCGCCTAAATCGTTTTTTAAGAGTTCTGCCATCTCTTTCGCAATCTGACCAACCAGTTGCTGTCCGCTGTTGCATGATGTCGGCAGTTTTATTTCTAGAGCCGTATTATTGCCGGTGGGATGGGTGATTTTTGGCTGCGTACAAAAATC
>CAYWMZ010000218.1:0-4825 GCA_964459485.1 uncultured Desulfocapsa sp.
CCTGGTAGCTCGCGGGTTCAACACCGAGAAACCGATCCAGACGTGAAGAGGCCGTTATTCGGTTGGTTGTCTTTGAGAGAAGAAGGCGCACCACGTATGATTTATCCACCTCCATGGGGCTGAGCTGTTCACTCTTGGGAACCAGCAGATCATCTTTCATGCCCCAGCCCAGAAAGGCACCGGATGGGGAGTTGGCCACCACCCGCAGCACGGCAAATTCATCCACCAGCGCATAGGGTTTACTGGTGATGGCGCAAATTGCATCATCCCTTGCAACATAGACAAAGACCTCCACCGTATCCCCTATCTGATAGCGCCCCGAAACGACCTTTTCCAGGAGCTGAATATCACCAAGGGTGCCACCTTCAAGCCAGATCCCTCCGGCATCTATGCTGCGTATCGCTAATCTGTTAAGCTTTCCAATTTCTAACATATTTCCGTCTTTTCCTTTGAAGACACAGGTTGAGCTGTGCCTGAAATCATTTCTCAGCGGTGCCAGGCAGCGAGTCCGCCTTCCGCCCCTTGCTGTAACAACTCAAGGTTATCTGGTGAATTGAAGAGTTTTTCGCATAGTTCACACTTCCGATACCCCACAATATCACGGGTTCGGAAACCAGCAAACGAGGCGATTGTGCTTATCCCAACATTCCTGATTGCATTGTACAGTACACTGTTTTCCGTTTTACAGAACAGCTCCTCCACACTACTCGAATTCAGGTTCCCAAGGTGGAAAAAATTTGTCCGTTTAAAATGACTTCCGGCATCACAACAGGCGTACATATCCAGATTGGGATCAACGTAGGGGTTCATGGCACAGCGGTTTTCCTGAAAGTCGGTTCGCAGGGGGAGCCGCTCAAAATCTGTTGCTCTACCAGAATATATCATCGGTTCCGGAAAGAAGCGCAGTCCATTTTTTCGTAAAAAATCTTCATAGCCATCATCCTCTTTTGTAAAATCAGTGACAAAGGAGATAAAGTAATCAAGACCCGCCGCCTCACAGCTTTTGGCCGCATTCAAAACATTGTCCCGTTTGATATTCTGCTGATGCCAGCGGCTGTAACTGAGGCGTAATTGCGACAGCCCTGCCGCCTTCATTTGCATAACAACGGCACTGGCCTCTTCTGCGCTCCCGGCCCAGAAAGAGTTGCTGACCAGTCTGCTGTAAAGTGCAAACTTCCTGCACGTCCCGATCAGTTCAAGAATATCATCCATATAGAGCAGCGGCTCACCTGCGGTGAAGCTAACCCCGCTCACCCCGGCCCCTGCCATCTGCTCAATAAGGTCTTTTGCTTTTGCCAACGCCATCCTGGCAGGGACATGGTCGGGATCTGCTGCCACACAGTGGGCGCATTTCACATTGCATCGGGTGGAGTACCCAAAGGCTATTTTTCTCATATGTATCACCGGGGCCTCATGACTCCCTTTTTTTTCAAGTGGAACTAAGAATAAATATTTCGTGACTGTTTCCGTCTGGTTCATTACACTAGACAATGAAGTAACAACTTACTTTCACATACATACTTTATCTGCCTGCCCCTGGCACTTCTTTGGGCAGCCAAGGAACATACCATGCGTCCTCAATACACAAATTTAGTGCTATTCCTGCTCCTTATTCTCGGCATCTCTGTCTTCAACAGCAACCCGGCCCAGGCGGAAACCCGCTACGTCAAGCCCAATGCAGATGTTGTGGTTCGACGGGGTCAGGGAAATAAGTACAAGATCATCGCCATGGCCAAAGAGGGTACTGCCGTTCAGTTCCTCGAAGAAGGCAATGGCTACAGCAGGATACGGCTCCCTAACGGCAAAGAGGGCTGGATCCTCAAACGTTTCCTCAGTAGTCATCCGCCACTCAAGGAAGTTGTGGCCACCCTGCGTACCGAAAATGCGGGCCTGCTAGAAAACCAAACCGCCCTGAACCAGCGGATAGACGCACTGGAGACCGCCCTTACCATCAGTGAGCAGCAGCGTGACCTGGCACTTCAGGACAGAGACAAGATCCAGAGCCAATACCAGCAGCTGCAACAGGATACCGCAGATGTGGTCCAGATCAAGACCGATATGCATGAGACCAGCGCCAAAAACAGAGGGCTTATGCAGGATCTGGCCACAGTCCGCCAGGACAATAACAGCCTCAGAAGCGATTACAGCCTCAAATGGTTCCTGGCCGGTGGTGGTGTGCTGCTCTTTGGTATGATCATGGGCGGCCTGCTGAGAGGCTCCGGAAAACGAAAACCCTCACTACTGTAATACACGTAGTAACACCTTCCACCTATATCCCTTTCCCATATTGCCTGTTTGTTGTGGGACGGATCGTGTTATGGAGCGCCTCGGTAGCCCCATCTTCTCCCCGCAAAAGGGATGTAAAAAGTGCTATCAGTTCTGCCGACTCCACCGTACATTCAGTATGGGTATGAATGGCACGTAAATCAATAAAAAAGCTGTGGAAGAGATCTGGGATCTCTTCCACAATGACCGTGTTTAAGGTGTGAGAGGCCGTATACAGGCCGTGATAATTCCCCTTGCTCTTCTTGAGCAGTAACGGATCATTGTTATCACTGCGGATCACGGAAGATTTTTCACAGCCCCGCAGGCAGTCCCCATCCATTCTTTCCTTATGGCAGCCCACAACTCCTTGTAAAAGACACAACCTGCTGGTCATCAACTGTACGGGATGGAAAATAGAATAGTACAGAGGAAAGTTTTCAGGCCGCCTGATGGCCTTTATCTGAACCCGGCTCAGCTCATTGGAGATAAAAGCACCACAGCAGTGAGACTTTTCCTGCAAGCAGCGAAGACTCCATGAGTTGACACTGTTTAAACAAGGGCCAGCGATCCAGGGGATGCCACTAACACTTGCAGCCTGGGCCATACCACTGTTGTCAGTGACTATCTTTTCGGGCTGCAGTTCAGCCAGAAATTCGAGAGCTGTGCCATACTCATCCCCCATGAGGATGGGAGGAAAGCAGGGGCTGATCTGCCTATTTCTGCGACACAATTCCAGCAGCCGGGAATACTCTGTCCCTAGCTGCGAGGGGAGTTGCAGATAACAATCTACCTCCGTCTCTCGTAGCATTTCAACATCATCTGCCGAATCAATGAGCACAGAGAGGATAGGAGCTGCAACCTGTTTATGTCTCAGCAGACGGGGGAGATCAACAGAAGGCAGGCTCACTCTTGCGTCATTTAAGACAAAGAGCAACTTCTCCCTGATTCGATTCAGCTCCCTGTGGGGAAGGAAAAGGCCGGGACAAAGGTCTTTCATCTCCAGTTCCTCAAGCCTGTATCCGCTATCATCAATGGCCGAAAGAGCTTTGAACAGTTGCTCTCCAGTGAGGCAGAATCCAGGATTCTTGCTATCTGCAAGGAGTACATCTGATCTCAGCACAAATTCAAGCCCCGGCCCCGTCACAGTAATCAACAAAACAGACCCACATCTCCCGGAGATGTGCAACAGCAAAGGAATTTTATCAACATTAAGGCCCTGAATCTTCTCCTGCACATCCCCTATGATCTCAGTTCTTAGCTCATAGATCTGTCCCTTGGCGGCCTCTATATTCTGTGTTGTAGTACCCGCACCCTGTGATTGTACCAGGTACAAAGCCGAGTGATCCCGGGGATTATCTATAAACATGTCTCCCCCCAGATCTCCCCTCAAATAGCCGTTGCTAAAATCCCTATTAAAAACCTTGCGCAATTCGCCCCTATCCAGACGCAGGGGCTGCTTCTCCTGGAGACGTTGCAACTGTTTCCTAAAGGCCCGTACTACAGTATAGACGTAATGAAACTTCTTGATCCGGCCCTCAATTTTCACCGAATCCACCCCGGCGGCAGCAAGGTCTGCCAGATCACAAAAGGCGGAATTATCTTTAAGGTTTAAGGGATGCCCGATCCCTGAGGGGGAAACTTCATAGGGGTTCCGGCAGGGCTGACTACACCTGCCCCGATTCCCGGAGTTGCCACTCTGAAAAGAACTGAGATAACAGAGCCCGGAAAAGGAGAGGCAGAGCGAGCCGTGTACAAAAACTTCGCTCAAAAGCCCGTGTCCGTGGGCCTCATCAGTCAACTCCTCTATTTCAGCCACATTCAGTTCCCGACAGAGATTGACCCGTTTGGCCCCCAAATCGGCGAGAAACTGGATCTGCCCAGCATTATGGCTGGTGAGCTGAGTTGAGGCATGGACAGCAAGAGTGGGAAAGAACCTGCACAGGAGAGAAAGCAATCCCAGATCCTGGACAATCAGCCCGTCAACTCCCATATTGACGATCCGGTTCAAGAGACGGAACAGGGTCGGGAATTCACTCTCCACAATAAGAATATTCAGGGTAAGAAATATCTCACACTGGTTTTCATGGGCAAGTCGTACTATCCCGGGAAAGTCGGAGAGGGGGATATTTTTGGCACGATTCCTGGCATTAAAGCGATCAAGACCACAGTAGACGGCATCGGCACCGGCCGCAATTGCGGCCTTAATGCCATCCAGATCACCACCGGGGGCCAGCAGTTCGATCTTTTTTTCGGTGGAACTCAAAGTCTATGCCACATTTTTTTTGCATTCCCAACATGGAAAATTTGACTTCCTGACCATTGTATCGGATACTCAAGACAGTATTTGATAGCGACAACCCCTCATAGTAAAGCATAGTGCTGGAATGACACCTTTTTGCAAGGGAAAGCCCATGGCAACGCTCAAAACCAAAATCGTGATTCTTACAAAATATTTTCGAATTGAAGGCGAAATCGACCTCGTTCCCGGAGCAAGATTAACAGACTTCATGAACGAGACCAATAGGTTTATGGTGGTCTCCGATGCCAGGGTCTGTGACCA
>CAYWMZ010000219.1:0-4780 GCA_964459485.1 uncultured Desulfocapsa sp.
CATGTTTAGTATACTCTCGAACGAGGGAATTAATATTTCCATGATTTCGACTTCAGAGATCAAGGTATCCTGTATTATAGAAGAGAAGTACACAGAACTTGCAGTTCGCGCCCTTCACGATGCTTTTGAACTTGATAAAAACAATGTGCCGACAGAAGAGACACTTATATAATTGGTGAACCCCATGACGAGATCAGTACAGATATACGACACCACCCTCAGGGATGGTACCCAGGCAGAGAATTTCAACCTTTCAGTAACCGATAAAATACTGATCAGTCATAAACTGGACACCCTTGGCATTGATTTTATTGAGGGTGGTTGGCCCGGTTCCAACCCTCTGGCCGTTGATTTTTTTAAACAGATGCAGAGTGAGACCCTGAAGCATGCCCAACTCTCCGCCTTTGGCTCCACACGACTCTTTGCAAACCCCTGTGAGGCTGACAAAAATCTTCAGGCCTTGATCGATGCCAAAACCCCGGTTATCACAATCTTTGGCAAGTCCTGGGATATCCATGTCTATGACGCCTTGCGCATAGAGCTTGAAGACAACCTGGTGATAATAGAAGAATCCCTCAGATACCTCAAACCCCATGTGGAAAAACTGTTCTATGATGCCGAGCACTTCTTTGACGGCTTTAAGAAAAATCAGGACTATGCCCTTGCCACCCTGGATAAGGCGGTGCTTGGCGGTGCTGACTGCCTGGTACTGTGCGACACCAATGGCGGGATGCTCCCCCATGAGGTGCAGCCCATCATTAAAAGGGTGCAACAGTTTTTGGACGAGCGTAATTCCAGTGTCGATCTTGGCATACATGCCCATAACGATTCAGAAACCGCTGTTGCCAATTCACTGCTGGCGATGAGCCTTGGCGTACGACAGGTACAGGGCACAATGAACGGTTACGGGGAGCGATGCGGAAACGGTAATCTCACCTCCATCATTCCAGCCCTTGGTCTGAAGATGGGGTATGAGTGTGAGGCCGTACGGAATATCGACAAACTCCACGGCACTGCCATGCTGGTTGATGAACTTGCGAATCTGCCTCACAATAAGTACCAGCCTTATGTGGGGCGATCTGCCTTTGCCCATAAGGGGGGCATCCACGTCTCAGCGGTCAAGCGCAATCCCCTGACCTATGAGCATATTGAGCCTGAAAAGGTTGGGAATATTCGCAGAATTCTTATCTCGGATCAGGCAGGAAGGTCAAACGTGTTGCACAAGGCCAAGAAGTTTGGCATAGAGCTTGATCCAGATAACCCGGTAGCCGCTGCCATCGTCACCGAGCTTAAAGACCTGGAGAATCAGGGGTTTCAGTACGAAGGGGCAGAAGCCTCTTTTGAACTGCTCATGCGTCGTGCCATGGGGGCTCAGACCCCATATTTTATTCTCAAGGGGTTTCGAGCAATAAATTCCAAACGTGACATGGACAATCCCCCGGAAACAGAGGCCACCATACGTGTGGAAGTTGCCGGAAAAGAAGTGCACACCGCAGCCATGGGAGATGGCCCTGTTAATGCACTGGATAAGGCCATGCGTAAGGCACTGACCCATTTCTACCCTACACTGGACGACCTGGAACTCGTGGATTATAAGGTGCGGGTACTCTCGGGACAGCAGGGGACAGGTGCTAAGGTGCGGGTACTTGTGGAGTCAAAAGATCAGTTCGAACAGTGGGGTACCGTTGGCGTGTCAGTTAATATTATAGAGGCTTCCTGGCAGGCTCTTGTGGATTCAATCACCTACAAACTGATGCGTGATGAACAGCGACTTGCTGATTCCAAATAACTCCACGACAAAAAGGGGAGGTATTGCCAAAGAGTCCCTGGTGGCCTTTGTCTGCCTCCTCTTTTTTATACCACAGCTTGTTATAGCCCTTGGGCTTTTTCAGGGAACTGCTTTAGATCGCTTTGTTCTTGCCTGCCGTGGGGGGAAGCTTGGAGTGGTTCAGCAAAGCACCCCCTTCTCAGCCAAAACCGGCCTTTCTGATCCAGCAAGAATTCCGGCACTGGCTCCTTTTTTATTCCTCCCCATTGCCATTAACTCCTGTGACAAAGCACTCCTGATGTCCATTCGGGGCATAGGCCCGGGGCTTGCTGGTAAAATCCTTCAAAAAAGGGCCGAAATAGGTAATTTTTCTTCACCAGAAGATCTCCTTCTGGTGAATGGCATTGGAATTGCTCGCCTTCGCAGTATCGGTCCCTACCTATCTTTTTCGTCCCGCAATGAATAGCAGCGGGGCGTTAATCTTTTCCGACCCCATCGTTGTCCTCATCGGCCCAACGGCCATAGGAAAGACTGCGCTCTCCATTGAATTGGCCCATGAGTTTGATTGTGAAATAATCGGGGTTGATTCCATGCAGGTCTACAGGTATATGAATATCGGTACGGCCAAAATTACGACTGCTGAAATGGAGGGGGTTAGACACCACTTAATAGATGTGGTCAGCCCAAACGAAGCCTTTGATGCAAGCAGCTACGAAAAGATGGCTCTGGATGCTGTGTCCGAAATTCAGGGCAGGGGAAAGCGAGTGCTTGTTACCGGCGGTACCGGCCTCTATCTCAAGGCCTTGCTCCATGGCCTCTCCTCCAAAATACCTGCATTTCCAGAAATTAGAAAAGAACTGGAAATGGAACTGGAAAGATTCGGCGGTGATGTTTTGCATGAGGAACTATCGTCATGTGACTGTAGTAGCGCAGAACGTATCCATGTAAATGACCATCACCGGCTTGTTCGAGGCCTGGAGATATACAGGGGAACGGGTAAAGCCTGGTCGGTATTTATAGCGGAGCAGGCCAACGAGCAAGTCGTTCGATTCCCCAATATCCTTCAACTTGGCCTGACCTGCGACAGGCCTCTGCTGTACAGTCGCATTGATAAAAGGACGAAAATCATGTTGCAGCAGGGTTTCGAAGAAGAGGTGCGTGGGCTCATGGCCATGGGCTACGACTCTGGATTAAAATCCATGCAATCCATCGGCTATTCTCATATGTTGCGCTATATCAATGGCGATTGGAGTCGCGACAAAATGTTCGAACGCCTCTGTCGAGACACCAGAAGATACGCCAAGCGGCAATACACCTGGTTTAATAAGATCCAGGCTCTACAATGGGTGAATGTCGCACAAAAAAGCGAGATCCTAGCTCTATCTCAAAAGTTCTTTCAACGGTAATCTCATCAAATGAGGTATTTTCCTCGAATTGACATTAGGTTTTAAAGGGTTTGTTTTGACACATACTAAAGCGTGCACAAAAGGGGACATTACCCTGGATGACGGGACTGTTTTGGCGCCTATTGTCAGGGAAATTCTCAACAACAGGGGGGTGTCCGACCCCAAAGATATCCTTTCATTTCTTGACCCCAAACTTAAGGACCTCCCAAGCCCATCCTTGATGAAGGATATGGATAAGGCCACAAGGATACTCGGCAAAGCCATAGTTTCGCGAAAAAAGATTCTCATTTGGGGGGATTACGACGTGGACGGAACGACGGCCACTGCACTTTTGATGATATTTTTCAGGTCATTGGCAATCGAGGCCGAATATTACATCCCAAATCGCCTCAAAGAGGGCTACGGCATCCAGAAGGACGGAATTACGGAAGTCTCTAAAAACAAGAACCCCAAAGAATACGTATTAATTACCGTTGATAACGGCATTTCTGCCCATGAGGCCATACAGTGTGCCAAGGACATGGGGTACGAGATAATCGTGTCTGACCACCATATCGCACCCAAGACAAGTGTTCCTGCGGACGCAATTCTTAATCCAACACAGTGTGGCTGTCGGTTCCCGGACAAGACCATGGCTGGCGTCGGTGTTGCCTTTTACCTGTTGATGGCAACGAGGGCAAGTCTCAAAGCAAGCGGATATTTTGCTGATAGCCGACCGGTGCCTAACTTGAAAAAAATCCTGGATCTTGTGGCTGTGGGAACGGTGGCCGACATGGTGCCACTTGCTAAAACCAACCGCATTCTGGTGAGGGCGGGGGTGGAAAGCCTCTCACAGGATGGAAATCTTGGGTTAGTGGCCCTGTGTGGGGCGTGCAACCTTGACGCCAGGTGTTTACGTTCTGAGGACATCTCCTTTCAGTTAGCCCCTAAGATCAATGCAGCGGGAAGGCTCGGTGAGGCTGATAAGGCTATAAGGCTGTTTATGGCCGAGAACATGCAAGACGCAAAGGCAATTGCCAAGGACCTGGTAAAAAACAATGAAAGACGTAAACTTATATCATTAGGTGACCTGTCTAATGCAATGGATGAGCTTGACCTGCCTGTGCTGGAGACCAAGTCTACAGTTGTGGTTACAGGGGACTACCACATAGGAGTCGCCGGTATAGTCGCTTCCGGCCTTGTCGGATCCCAGCACAAGCCTAGCGTAGTGCTTTGTAATATGGGAGGCGGAATCCTGAAAGGCTCTGGGCGTTCCTGCTGCGGCGTCGATCTGCATCTGGTCTTACAGGAAAGTTCTGCTGCTCTGTTGGGCTACGGGGGACATAAGATGGCAGGGGGTATGAGCCTTACCGAAGATATGCTCCTGTTGTTCCAAGATTTGTTTGACCGTTCAGTTGAAAGGCAGCTCCTCACCACAGATGTTCCTGAAGAGGATGTGGTGGATGCCGATATCTCCATCGAGACACTTTTTAAAGCGAATCTTCTCAGGCAGCTCCACCTTATGGAGCCTTTCGGGCAAGGCAATCCTCAGCCAATTTTTCGAGACTGTGCCCCAAGGATGATCCAAATAAGCGCCATGGGAAAGACTAAAAGCCATCTTCGCATG
>CAYWMZ010000220.1:0-4766 GCA_964459485.1 uncultured Desulfocapsa sp.
CTGCCTCAGAAGAGTCCTTTACCATGGCTGAATTTATGGAGGCCTCGGCCCTTATTCAGGACAAAGTAGACGAAGAGGCCAAGGTGGTTATTGGTGCCCTCTACGATGATGCTTTAGGAGAGGAGTTGCATGTAACAGTTATTGCCACAGGGGTTGGGGAATCAGTTCCCAAGAAGAAGAATCTGGTTCAGGTAAATGTGCCTGTAAGTCCTGTGGTACCCAAGGAAGATCAGACAGAAGAAGTTCGTCCTTCCAATCCCACCCAGGCCCCGCCTAACCAGCGGCCTGGAAATTCCATCTTCCCCTCATCCAACTTTAATGGGTTTGAAAATCATGGGATCTCCTCCAGTGATAGCCGTTCCCCTGCCCGGGAGCCCAAACCCTGGAATGAGGAATATATGGAAACCCCCACCTATCTCAGGAAGAAGGCCAATTAGTGGTATGGTGCCTCTTTTTTGTCCCGCCTGGGGCGGGAAACAGGCACCTCAACCCGATCCGGCTGACACATTGCATTTACCAGGGTGAGGGCATTTGGGCCAGGGAAAATATAAGAAGAAAGGCGGTGCCAGGGCCAGCCTCCTTGACCTTGAAAGTGGTACCTACCTCAAGAAGTGGACGGGACGGCTCCCTGTCGCCCTCCTCTATCCAAATAAGTACGCAGTTGGGGTTTCAAGTCTCGGATTTCAGCTGGTATACGCTCTCCTTAATGATCAGGACGGCTTGGTGTGTGAACGCTTTTTTCTTCCCGAGGATGGCAACTCGGAGCTACGATCCTTCGAGTCCGGCCGGGCGCTGGGTGAGTTTCCCCTCCTCTTTTACTCCATCAGTTTTGAACACGATTATGTGAATATTGCTCGCCTGCTGTTGGCGGGCGGGGTTCCTCTTATGGCGACAGATCGTCGAGACGATCTGATCTCAGTTAGGAATCCTCTAGTCATTGGTGGTGGTGTGGCCACCTTTATGAATCCTGAACCCATAGCGCCTTTCACCGATCTCTTTATTCTGGGTGAGGCCGAAGGTATCCTGCCAGATCTTCTGCCTCAACTCATGGAGAGTGTGGGCACAAAATGTCGTTCAGAACTCTTGCTTAGCATTCAAAAAGATGTATCAGGCAGCTATGTGCCAGCCCTTCATGTTCCACAATATGATCGGGAGACTGGCAGGTTGTGTGGATCTCTCCCTGCTGCCGGTGTTCGTCCCCGGGTTTTCAAGGTGGTGCTGCACGATGTGAAGAAGGCCGCCCACTCCCAACTCCTCAGTCCACGTGCCGAATTTGCCAGCCTCTATGTTACGGAACTGGGCCGGGGCTGTTCCAGGGGATGTAGATTTTGTGCTGCCGGTTTTATTTATCGGCCGCCACGCCTCTGGAGTGCTGATGCCGTGGTCAGTGGGCTTGAAGATCGTAAGGCAGATGTGCAACGTATTGGCCTTCTTGGTATGGAAATGGCCGACCAGAAAGAGCTTGAGACCCTCTCCTCCTATCTGCTTGACAGCGGCTGTTCCCTGTCATTCTCGTCTCTGCGGGCGGATCGGATTTCAGGGCCTCTGCTCAAACTCCTGGGGGAAAGCGGCCTAAAGAGTGTGGCCATTGCTCCAGATGGTGCCTCAGAGCGGATCCGCCGGGTGATCAATAAAAATATCAGTGAAGAGGATATTCTGCTGGCCGTAGAACGCCTTGGTGCGGTGGGACTCCATAAGTTGAAACTGTACCTGATGATAGGGCTGCCCACTGAGACGTATGATGATCTGTCCGAGATGCTGGATCTGATACATAAAATACGACAACGTATGCTGCCACTCGGCCGGGCTCGGGGTAGACTTTGTGAGATCAGCCTCTCGGTGAACTGTTTTGCCCCCAAACCCTGGACACCTTTTCAGTACCATCCCTTTGGAGGCCTTGAGCTGGCCGAGGGGGAAAATGGTTCTGCCAAGGCTGCGCTACAATCCCTAAAGGCCAAAATTGCTTTTTTAAAAAAGGGGTTGCGCAACGTGGCCAATGTGCAAATAAACCATGATAAACCAGAAAACGTTCTGTTTCAGGCGGTGCTTGCCCGGGGTGATAGACGGTTGGCAGCGGTGCTTGCCGAAATGGCGCGCCGAGGCACATCCTGGAAACAGGCCATGCGCAAAGAGGGGCTGAACCCGGAGTCCTATGCCGTGCATCAGTACGGAAAGCAGGAGTATCTCCCCTGGCATATCATCGATCATTCAATCAGGGATGACTATTTGTGGCAGGAATATCAGAAGAGTTTTCAGGAAAAGACCACGGTGAGTTGTGAACCCGCTATCTGTAGACGCTGCGGGGTCTGTGGTGACTGAGGCTGGCAAGAGTAAGAAGGCACCTGTGAGCTACGATTCCGAGCAGTTGGAACAGATGCGAGCCGGGCTTATGCCCTTTCAGCTGGTCAAGTATTTCTCCTTTACCAGCCTTGGCGTTATTCTGATATTTACCCTGTTTCTCTCCTGGGTTATCTCTAAACATGCCAGAAATGTGATGCTGGATCAGAGTGAGGCCTATTCACTTCTGTTGGCAGAAAACCTCAATCAGCAGGTGTTCAGAGGCTTTGTATTGCCAACGGTGGTTCGCTACGGAAAGATAGCCCTTTCCAATCCGGAGCAATTTCAACATCTCGATCGAATTGTTCGTAATGCCACGGCAAGTATGGAAATGGAGGCCGTAACCATCTATGACTCTAATATAAATATTATTTCCTACTCAACCACTGCCGATCTCATTGGCAAAAAGGGGGTGGGAGGCCTGGAATACCAGAAGGCCCTCAAAGGACTCCCTAATTCGCAGATTATCTCCAGCGGCAACGTACTGTCCCTGCTGCCCGGAACGCCTGATGTGCATTGTCAGTTAAAGACCTTTATCCCCTTCAGGCAGGTTCGGGAAGATGCAAGCTCAGAGGGGATGATTATGGGAGTTATCGAAATTAATCAGGATCTCTCCAATGAATACGAGGCAATAGTACAACTACAGGGACGGATTATTCTGGTCTCAGCCTTTGTGATGTCGGTGCTCTTTCTGGTGCTGTTGGTGATAGTCAGTCGGGCCGGAAAGATCATGGAGAGGAGGGTTCGGGAACGTCTCAGCCTTGAGGAAAAACTGCATAACGCCGAACGTCTGGCCCACCTGGGAACCATGGTGGCAACAGTCTCCCATGAGCTAAAAAGTCCCTTGGGTATCGTTCGCTCCACAGCAGAAATCCTGGTGAAACGCATCAGAAAGGTGGCCCCGGGTAATGAAAATCTTGCAGAAATTATTGTGGCCGAAACAGCAAGACTCAATAATATTGTCATGGAGTTTCTCGATTTTGCACGACCCCAAAAACTCAAATTAATGCCGGTGGATATCAACAGCTCTATTACCCAGGCGTTGCAATTTATTGAGACAGAGTTAAAAGAAAAGAATATTAGTCTGGAAGTAGATCTCTCATCAAAAATTGGTACTATTACCATTGATCCGAATCTGTTCTACCGGGCTCTGTTAAATATCCTGGTGAACGGGATTCAGGCCATGCCGGAAGGCGGTTTGTTACGGGTCCAGACAGGGACAGTTTCCTGCGATGGTTCGGTACTTATTCGTATCTCGGACAACGGCGTGGGTATGGATGAAGAAAAGGCAGCAGAGATCTTTAAACCCTTTTTTACCGATAAAAACAGGGGCACTGGTCTTGGCCTGGCCATTACCAAAAATATCATAGAACAGCACCATGGAACGATCTCCGTGAGCTCACAGAAAGATGAAGGAAGTACATTCAGTATCACCCTGCCCTGACGGAGACGGCTCCTTAGGGCTAGTCTGCTCCTTGGTATCGTTTTTAGGAAATGGACCCTACAGTCTGCACCTGGTGCCTGGTGAATGTGTTGGCATTACCGGGCTGTCTGGGGTTGGAAAAACCCAACTGTTACGAGCTATTGCCGATGTGATCCCCCACGAGGGCGAGTGCTCACTCGATACAAAAACGTGTCAATCTTTTTCACCTCCCATATGGCGAAGCCGGGTGGCAATGCTTCCGGCAGAATCATTCTGGTGGCATGATAGCGTAGCACCTCATTTCCTGCCACAGGTAGTGGATGGGCCATTCAAAACCCTTCTTAAACGTCTCGGTTTCTCTACTGATGTACTCTCCTGGGATATAAGAAGACTGTCAACGGGAGAACGGCAGCGTCTGGCACTCCTCAGGATTTTGGTAAATAAGCCGCAGGTACTGCTCCTTGATGAACCCACCTCTGCCCTCGATCCAGCCATGTTGAAGGTAGTTGAAGCGATTGTGCAGGAGTACTGTGAAGAGCATAGTGCCGGATGTCTCTGGGTGAGCCATGACCTGGATCAGCTGTTTCGGGTGGCTGACCGGGTGTTTCGTCTTGAGGTATCCGGGCTCTGTCAGGAGGAGACACCATGAATGTGATTTCCCTGGGCCCACTTGATCTTGGCATAGCTGCAACGCTGCTACTGCTCCTTGCCGGTACTAGTCTCTATATTGGTCTTGGCCTTGAAAAACGTATCCTGATTTCGGGGCTGCGCATGACCGTGCAGTTGCTGCTCATTGGTTTGGTGCTGAAGTTTCTCTTTGCCAGAGTAAGCTTTCCTCTGGTCTTTGTGCTGTCACTCTTTATGCTCCTCGTTGCCGGGTATGAGGTGTGGGCCAGACAGAAACGGCGCCTGCGAGGTGGTACCGGCTACCTTATCAGTACTGGATCCATGCTGGTCTCCTCCTTTAGTGTCACCTTTCTGGCCCTCACAGTGATGATCGGGGTCG
>CAYWMZ010000221.1:0-4763 GCA_964459485.1 uncultured Desulfocapsa sp.
TAGTACGCCATGGAAATTTCTTAGCCTTCCTTTTCCCATAGCAGCCAGTAACATTTTGCCCCCCCCCTACGGCCGCTCGTGGGCCATCCCTGGCCCACGCAGCACTAGAACGTCCATGTCCGTTGGCCATCCAGGCCGCAGATGCCCAAATAATGGACACGAAATAGCTCCTTCCCCAAAGTGGTTTAGCTGAGGATTAGTGGTAATCAGATTTTTTTTTAGAAGTAAGGCTTCAATTCATCTACCAATATTCCACGAGCCATAACTTCAAATCAACGATCACTTCACCTAGACCTGGAAATTCCATTTTCTCTGAAACTTATTCCTATATTCTGTTGGCCGCAATCCGGTATGCTTGCTAAATATTTTACGAAAAAAGCTACTGTTTTCATAGCCGACCTCGTAACTGACTTCATCAAAAGAACTATTTTTTTCCTCTAGAATTTGCTTAACCACTTCCACCCTGACTTTTTGCAAATAGAGTAAACAAGTATCTCCAGTAGCCGTTTTAAACCTCCGTTCAAATGTCCGTCGACTCATCCCTACCTCTTGGGCAAGGTCATCTATATCAAAAGCACCTGAGTGATTTTCTTCGAGTTTCTGCTGGGTGAGGAGAATGGCATTATCAGTGTGATTCCGTTGAAAATTAAAAGAGGAATATGGCGTCTGTGAAATCCGCCCAATATCGTGAATCAATGCTTTTGCACTCTCGGCTGCGATATTATATCCAACATATTTAGCGACCAGGTAGAGGGAAAGATCATAGCAGGCTGTGAAGGCTCCAGCACAGTACAATCCACCACCGCCATCGGTTATTAATCGCTCAGGTTTTAGGTTTACCTTGGGAAAAAGCTGCCTAAAGACATCTGCTGCTCCCCAATGAGTGGTGGCATCTTTCCCGTCAAGCAATCCGGTTGCGGCCAATACAAAGCTCCCCGTACACATACTCGCTATATCTGCACCGTTGTCATATTGCTCCTGTATCCAGTCAAAGGCCTCCTGTTGTTGCGATAAAACACTCTCAACATCCCACACTCCCGCAAGGACTATTAAATCGGGATCTTTAACCTCATGCATTGCCAAGTGAGATGCAATAGAGACCCGATTAACACATTCTACAGGCTTGCCATCTGGACTTGCTATTTGTACATGAAAATGAGGATCAGGTGATTCTTCAGCGATCATATTTGCAGAGTTCCCAGCAAAGGAAAAAACATCTAGGGGCCCTGTAATTGTTGTCGATGGTGCACTATCAAAGGCTAAAATTATAATTTCTTTCATTTTTTTTACTCCTTCTTCCCAGAAGACGCTAACTGTATTCTCAGGAGAGAAGATTAACAAACGATGCAACTATTCAATAAAAGTGCAAGAAACGCAAAAAAGCTAGGTCTGTAACTGCTCAGAGTAAACAGATATGGGATTCTCCCCCACCATCGTTGTTAACCTCGTTGTACTGCGGCCTTGGCAAGAACAAATAATAGTTTGCCGCTATACGACTCACTTTTGCCGCTAGTGGATCTTGTTAACCCCCTGTTTTAAAAATACAATATTTACATGCAATTCTGAATATACCTTTTCAAAACCTATCTGTAACAAGAAATGGGGGGGTAAACAGAAATATTTAGTTTAAATAAGCACATGGAGAGAAATGATGAAAATGAATAAAAGGATTATTGTAGCATTGTTATGCCTACTAAGTTATTCCATTAGCCTATCCTGCGCCTCAGCAAAGGATCTAAAGCGTTTCGACCCGGTCACAAAATCTTGTCGAATTCTTGGCTATGATAGCTTCTGGGGTGGAAAAGGACGGCGACTCTTTGACCAAAAATGCAAAATTTGTCACACAAGAGACAACAAGCAAAATGCCAAATTTTTATATTCAGAGTCAAAAACACCAAAAGGTTGGAATCGGGTCTTTTTTTCTAAGTACCCCAAGTGTGCAAAAACTGGTGCATGGAAGGCTAGTCCTAATGAGCTTGAGCTGATTAACGATTATTTGTATCGATATGGTGCTGATACATATGACCCTAATATTGCTGCATGAGGCTACTAACACTTCCGGTCGGGAGATAAATACTTTTAAATGCACCATCTGTTTTCTACAAACTCACCAACGTAAGAGTAGGAGAGTAGCTCAAAGCTAAATTTTAACGAAAAGCCCAGATCAGATTTTCTAATTTGGGCTTTTTTCTTACATCTACAAGAGTCGGCCACCATTTGGGTTCCGTTTGTCAGAAATATCACACACCTCAAGTAATCTGTCTCTTTTCCCAAGTGTAGAAGAAAGTGTTATGTAAACTGTCCCCGTAACTCGTCCCCGCAACTCCTCAGGTGTTTTTTAATTGTTTTTGCCAAAACAGTGCTGCTCCTGCTTTTGGGGCTAATTCATAACCAGAAAAACCAAATTTACTATATGCAGCCTTGGCAATCTCATTGTTGCCTAGAACTTCCAGTGTTATCTTACAACACCTTTTTGATTTTGCTATTTCTTCTACCTTTTCTAACATTTTTTGACTAACACCATGACCTCTATATTCATTAATTATAACGAAATCATGAATATTAATTAATGGTTTACATGAAAAAGTGGAAAAAGCCTCGAAGCAATTAACTAAACCTGCTGGCTGACCATTAATATACATGATAACTGAAAATGCATAAGGAAGTTTTGATAATTCTTTGACTAAATTATTTTTTACATTCTCATTAAGTGGTTTTCCTCCACCCATTGGATCAGACGCATATCTATCTAACAACATAGGAATTTCTTTTGCGTGTCGTTCATTAAAATAGTCTGCTTTAGTTATTTCTATAATCATCTATTTCTCGTTCGATGTGGCAGATACAGCCAGGAATTTATCATTTAACAATCACCGAATCCATATTGGAGTTTCCTGCTTTCGAAATATTTTCAGCTTCTCTTAAGGGTGAATGATTATATACATTCCCATCGGTATCATCACTAATTTTGATAGTTGCCATATTGACCCTGCAAAACCACTTTGACCGATTGTAAGAATCAACTATGTACGAATAATTTCGTACTCTATCTCTCACTGTTGCATTGTAAATATCCACACTCCCCATATTGGCAGTACGCGATGTGGAGTAATTTGTAGAATTTTTTATGTTTGTAAATCTTCAATTTCATGAAGAAAAATTCAGTGTAAGGGTATCCTTGGAGTAACAACATATCAATCTTTTTTATTTCTCCAATCTCTCCGTGTGAAGCTTCCCCCAATATCAACTATCCTTCTTTTCCCCCGACTCTAAGCTACAACAAAGTTTATACACCGTAGATTTATCGAAATTGTTAAAAGAGCCTTTTTTCTACTTACCACCAAAGCCCAGCTGTCCAGTATAACCATAACAAATCAGGCCCAAGCGGTGTAAACCGATTGGGCCTGATAACTTCAACAAACATTACGTTTCACCCTTGACGGCGACAGTGCTGCCATGGGAAAATTTGTTCTTTCTTACCCGTTACTATTTTATCTCTGGTTCAAAGTTCTGCACCTGTATTCCTGCGTCGGTCTTGGGAACCGTGCCCGTCTCATCCTCAAGACTGAAGGCATCAGGGGCCACCGGTTGTTTCTCCTCATCCCCCACCAACTCGGACTGGGAAATAAGAAGTGGATCAATAGCATTCATCTCTTTTTCAACACGTTTGATGTTCCCCATCACCTTGTCACCGATACCCACATCGGGATACTTGATAAGGATATCAACCAACCGTCTCCGTGATTCCACAAGAAGTTTTTTCTTCGACTCAACATCTGTAGTTTTTGTGAAACGGATAAAGAGGTCTGCGGCCTTTCTACGCTCAGCACGAGCAGCAAGAAGGGATACCTCTGCAATCTTCGCCTCAGCTTTTTCGGCATAATCCGTATCAAGCATTTTGGTGAGAAGCTCTATGGACTGGTCAAATTCCGACTTATCAATCAGGAGCAGAGCATCATTCCAGAGCCGTTGCTGAGCCTGCACCTTCTCTATAAGTTTCTTTTCACGACTCACAGCCTCTGCTAGGGTGAGGTCATCCCTCTTTTTGCGGATTTCAATCATTTTCTCACCGCTC
Organism: uncultured Desulfocapsa sp.; assembly: GCA_964459485.1. Classification (GTDB taxonomy): domain Bacteria; phylum Desulfobacterota; class Desulfobulbia; order Desulfobulbales; family Desulfocapsaceae; genus Desulfocapsa. Next base: position 4,076 of record CAYWMZ010000221.1, read on the forward strand.
AGGATATCTTCCGGTATGGTCTCAAGTTTGAGCAGGGCCTCTTGAAACTTCTCTTCTGCTGCCATGGCATCCACATCATCAAGAAAATCCTGGAGCCATTTATCGGCCTTGACCAAGGTCGCACTCTTGATAATATCCACATTTGAGGACACAGGAGAATAGGGATACTCTTTGAGAAAGGCATCGGTTTGCCAGATCAATTTATAGCCATCACGCTGGGCACTATAGCCCAAAAAGTTACGCAACAGAGATGAGTATTCTTTGAGTTCCGGGCTGCCCATTTCACTGCGTTCAAGAATGGAGAGCTGAAGGGTTGCCCAATCTTCAATTTTAGCAAGGTCACTATAATCCTGGGAAATCTGATTGTATTGATCTTCGGCCTTTGGGTAATCCCCGGCTGCTATGTAGAGATCAGCCAAAACCTTGCGCAGAGATAAGATATCAGTACGCTGATCATCAGAAGCCAACATCAAATCTACGATTTCCTGATACACCTTGGCTGCTGCGTCCTCCTGGTGTAAAGCCATCAATGCATTCCCGTATGAAATCCGGGTATTCAAGTGAACTCTATCCAGCTGTTTGGCTGGAATCTGTTGCCACACCTGTACAATTTCCTCAAATTCTTCACTTCCTTCACTACGCCAGAATCGATAGCCCGGACCCGTCGCGGCGCGCGCACGCACATCGA
>CAYWMZ010000222.1:0-4746 GCA_964459485.1 uncultured Desulfocapsa sp.
GGGCAGGAAAGGTTTCACCTCCTTGATTATTCTTGAAAAACAAGTATAAAGAGAAGATTCTTTTTTGTGGTTATCCAGGGCCGTCCATGGGTGTTTTGCGATGTTTTGCCTGGATGGATTCCCGCTATAATTCCACTGTAAGAAAACATAATAACAGAGTAAGAACGTCTTTAAGTATTTGAACCGATATTTTTTAATTTAGCAGGAGGTCAGAGCCATGAATCCAGTCAAACTAACCGAAAGCGTCTATTGGGTTGGTGCTGTGGATTGGGATGTTCGTGATTTTCATGGATATTCAACTAATCGCGGTACCACTTATAATGCCTTTCTCATCATCGATGAGAAGATCACCCTCATTGATACAGTCAAGAAATCATTGCAGGAAGATATGATGGCCAGGATCAGGGAGATCATTGATCCTGAAAAAATTGATTATATCGTGGTGAACCACGTGGAGATGGATCACTCAGGATCTCTGCCAGATATGGTTGAGCTCGTTCAACCAGAGAAGATTATCTGTTCAAAGATGGGAGAGAAGGCCCTTCTGCAACATTTTCACCAGAAAGACTGGCCCTATCAGATCGCCAAACCGGGTGAAGATGTGAGCCTCGGTGCAAAGACCCTGGCCTTTTTAGAAACCCGTATGCTCCATTGGCCCGATTCCATGTTCACCTATCTGGTTGAAGATCAGATTCTCTTTTCTTCAGACGCCTTTGGTGAACATCTGGGAACCAGTGAACGTTTTGATGATGAAGTGGATCAGGCCATCCTCCTGGAAGAACTCACCAAGTACTATGCCAATATCCTGACGCTGTACTCACCTCTGGTGAAGAAACTTATTGCCAAGGTAAAGGAGATGGATCTTCAAATCAAGATGATTGCCCCGGATCATGGTGTTATCTGGCGGAGAAATCCTGGTATGGCTATTGAGGCCTACGACAAGTGGAGTCAGGGTCAAAGTGATGGTAAGGCCCTTATCATCTACGATACCATGTGGCATTCCACCGAGAAGATGGCTAAAGAGGTGGGAGCAGGTCTTCAGAAAGAGGGCATCTCCTACCAGCTCCTCAACCTTCGCTATTGTCACCGCAGTGACGTGATGCGTGAGGTTTTAAATACCAGTGCCATCGTCCTTGGCTGTCCCACCTTAAACAACGGTCTCCTGCCCAGAATGGCAGGTTTTCTGATGTATATGCGGGGGCTGCGTCCTTTGAATAAAGTGGGTGCTGCGTTTGGGTCCTTTGGCTGGTCGGGTGAGGCAGTAAAACTGCTTAATACCGCCATGACCGATATGAAATTTGATGTGGTAGATGATGGCTTGAAGGTCAAATATGTTCCTGAAGATACTGACCTTGAGCAGTGCATAGAGCTTGGTCGGAAGGTGGCCCAGGCAATCAAAGCAAAACAATCTGAATAAAGGAATCCGTATGAAAATTCAAATTGATAAGAATATAGTTGAGTTCCTACCAGAGAACGAGCAGGAGACGGCCTCACTTGAGACCCTGTGGCGTGTGGTTGTGGACTGCGCCGCAGACAATAAGCGTCTCAATGCAATAGGAGAGTATATTCCTAGCAAGCAGAACCTGGCCCGCTTTCACATTGAAGGTGTCTCAGGGGCCACCGTTTATACAGAGGATAAGGCAGTGGAAGAGTGTACCGTTATCTGTACCACCTGTAACAAATACATGGCACTGAAGGGTGGCGATGCGATTCCGGTCTGCTGTGGCAAACCCATGGAAACCGCTGATTGATAGAGTTGCTGCTCAAGGAGTTTCATAGATCTACAAAGCTGAACTACAGATATCGAATGTTGAGGGACAGAAACTTCAACATTCGATATTTTTTTGTTCCCTTTTCTTTATCCCCTCTATTCCCTCAAGAAATTTAAGGCTGATCCGGCCTTAAACCAGTCGATCTGCTCCTCGTTCAGGGAGTGATTCAGAGGTACTTCCGAAGTTGTGCCGTCGTCGTGATTAAAACGGGCGATAATGGAAGATCCCGGCTCTATCTCAATAATACCCAGCAAGTCTACGCTATCTCCCTCTTGCACCAGCTCGTAATCGGCATCATTGGCAAAGGTGCGGGGTAGGATGCCCTGTTTCTTGAGATTTGTCTCATGGATGCGGGCAAAGGATCGGGTGATTACAGCCCTGCCGCCCATATGACGGGGAGACATGGCTGCATGTTCCCGTGAGGAGCCTTCTCCGTAGTTACTGTCTCCAACTACCACCCAGTTTTCACCCGCCTTGGTATAGCTCCTGGCGATTTCATTATAGGGCTGTTGGGCTCCGGTGAGCTGATTTTTAGCGGTTCCAGACTCTCCACTGAAGGCATTTACGGCTCCACTGAACATATTGCCGGAGATGTTGTCGAGGTGGCCGCGAAAACGCAGCCAGGGGCCGGCAGGGGAAATATGGTCTGTGGTGCATTTCCCTTTGGCCTTAAGCAGGAGTCGTAATCCGTTGTAGTCTTTACCATTCCAGTGATCGAAGGGAGTGAGGAGGGACAGACGTTCGGAGTCGGGGTCTATCTGGACCGTGATGCTGGTGTTATCAGCAATGGGCGCCAGGAAACCTTCCTCATCACGCACCAGCTTATCGGCTGGAACCTCAGGGACTTTCCCTGGAGGGGTCAGGGTAAATGTGGAGCCATCTGCCGCCTGGAATTCTGTGTTAAAAGGATTGCTGCTAAAACTTCCGGTCATGGCATAGGCAAGACAGGTCTCGGGACTGGCAATAAAGCCGCTGGTACCGGAGTTGCCGTCGTTCCGTTTAGGGAAGTTACGGTTGTAAGAGGTGACGATTGAGTTGCGAAAACCCTCCTCAATGCCCTCACGGTTCCACTGTCCAATGCAGGGGCCGCAGGCGTTAGCCAGCAGAGTGGCTCCGATGGCTTCCAGTTTGGCAAGCTGTCCGTCCCGTTCGATGGTGGCTCGGATCTGTTCGGATCCCGGAGTGATAAGCATGGGGATCTTCAGTTTTGCGCCGTGGGCCGCAATCTGCTCGGCCATAACCGAGATCCGGCCCATATCCTCGTAGGAGGAGTTGGTGCAGGAACCCACCAGGGCGTATGTGATATTCTCAGGATGATCACCTTCTTTAACGTAGGTAGCCATATTGGCAACCGTTGAGGCCCGATCCGGTGAATGGGGCCCAACCAGATGGGGTTCCAGAGTGGAGAGATCCAGTTCTATGACCTGGTCAAAGTAGTCCTGGGGATTGGCCAAAACCTCATCGTCTGCCCGCAGGAGATGCTGGTAGCGGTTGGCAACTTCGGCAACGTCGGCTCGATTACAGGCATCGAGGAAGTTTGCCATATGGGCGTCATAGGGAAATGTTGAGGTGGTGGCCCCAAACTCCGCCCCCATATTGCAGATGGTGGCCTTTCCGGTACAGGAGATGGTGTCGGCACCCGGGCCAAAATATTCAAAGACCCTGTTAGTACCGCCGGAACAGGTGAGCTTGCCCAGGAGATTGAGGATAACATCCTTTGGTGCTGCCCAGCCCTGTAGTTCTCCGGTGAGGTGGACTCCGATAAATTTGGGATGCAGTACTTCCCAGGGCAGTCCCACCATCACATCCACGGCATCGGCCCCGCCAACTCCTGAGGCAAAGGCCCCAAGGCCTCCAGCGTTGGGAGTGTGAGAGTCTGTTCCCAGCATCATAAGTCCTGGGAAACCATACTGCTCAATGACCACCTGATGGATAATCCCGGCACCGGGCATCCAGCAGCCAAAGCCATAGCGTTGCGAGGCGGAGGCCAGAAAATCATAGACTTCCTTGTTCTCGATGCGGGCAATATTGAGATCAGATTCTGCGCCCTTTTGGGCCCGAATCAGGTGATCACAGTGGACTGTCACCGGGACTGCCGCCTCATCTTTTTCGGCCAGCATAAACTGGAGCACTGCCATCTGGGCCGTGGCATCCTGAAGGGCGATACGGTCGGGCCTGGTCTTGATGTAAGATGAACCCGCTTTAAGCTCGGCTTCGGCTGCGTTGTCGAGGTGACCGTAGAGGATCTTCTCTCCGTAGGTGAGGGCACGATTCAGACGTTTACGGACAATTGCAGTGTTGGTCTCCATCTTCTTGTAAACGGCTTCAATAAAGGCTGGGGTGGAATCAACTGAGGGGGTCATAGGGTCTCCATCTTCTGCTTGAACAGGATAAAAAATATATGAATCCCGGCAGCGTTGTGCTGCTGCCGGGATTTGGATTTGTGTGTCGACTCAGGAGCGGATCTGTTCCTGATCCAGCATGGTGTCTAGAAAATCAAGCACATGCTGGCGTTGTTCAGGGCTGGTGTGGGCAATGCACTTACAGTGGATATGGGCATTGGAGCGTACCAGGAGCTCAAAACAGACAGAATCTTTTCGTACCTCGACTCCCAGGTAGAAGGGCGCGCAGTCTGTGTGCTCCTTCTGGATATCGGAGTGCAGCTCAGGGGGCAGTATGATCCAGTACAAGCCGACCATGGGGCCAGCCTTGAGGGTTCGTTTCAGGTAGGAGTCGATATTGTCCCGTTCCATGGGAGAGAGATCATCAATTACAAATTGGCGCATGGTTCTGTGGTCTGTTTTTCAGTGTTAGTATTGAGGAAGCAGCATCTGTGACACGGGTCCCACACCTCCTATAAAAAATCGGCGGCTATGGCAGAGAGAGGACTGCGTTCACTTTTGCTCAGCGTAATATGTCCATATATACCATGTCCCTTCAATCTTTCAACTGCGTAGGAGAGTCCATTGGAGGC
>CAYWMZ010000223.1:0-4733 GCA_964459485.1 uncultured Desulfocapsa sp.
GCCCATACTCTGGTTCCAGATGAAGTGTTTACCTGAGTATCAGGAACGTGCCGTGCAGCTCCTCACTGATATCTTTTCTGATCTCTCGTTGACGGATCAGGCCCATATCCAGGAGATCGTGACCCGGGAGTTTGCCTGGGCCGAACATGCAGCCCAGAGTGAAGGCTATGGCCTGGCCGCCTCTCTGGCCTTTGCCCAGTTGAGCCGCGCCGGGGCCTATAACGAACAGGTCTCCGGGGTCAGTGCCTATCGCAACACCAGGGATCTGGCCCGTAACTACGACACCCTGGGAGACTCCTTTATGGAGGGGCTTTCCGAGATGGCCAAGACCATCTTCAACCGCAACAACCTGATCTTCTCCATCACCGCCGACGAGCCTGAGGTGACATCATTCACCGATCTGAGTGGAGGTCTGGTCCAGGCCCTCCCCGACAATCACTTCCCGGCACAGGAATTTGTGCCACCAAAGCTGCCGCAGCATGAGGCCCTTATCACCTCAGCGGAGGTGGTCTATGCGGTTCAAAGTGGTACCCTGCTCCCTGAAGGCAAGGGATATAATGGCCACTTTGAGGTCTTAAAAACCTATCTATCCCGTGACTATCTCTGGAACACGGTTCGCCAGATGGGTGGTGCCTACGGCTGCTTTATCCAGTTCAGCCATATCAGCGGCAACTTTGCAGTAATCAGCTACCGGGATCCACAGGTGCGCAAGACCTACGACAGCTACCAGGCCCTGGCCGGCGTGGTAAAAGACCTCAAGCTGCCACCTGAAGTCCTGCAGCAACTGATCATCGGCACCTACGGCAATTTCACTCCGCACCAGGCCGCCGCAGGAAAAGGGGCCACGGCCCGAAATGAGTATCTGAGCGGCATCACTCCCGAAGATAAACAGCAACGTATCAGCGAGATCATTTCAAGTTCTGTCAGCGATATGGCAGTCTTTGCCGATGCCTTTGCGGCCATGCAGCAGAACAGCCACCGTATGATTATCGGGAACCGGGCCAAGATTGAGGCAGATGCCGATCTCTTTGATGTGGTTGGTGAACTCTAACAGGATAGTTACACCCATCCGACATATGTAACAGAAAGGACAAACAATGAGCACAGAACGATTTGATAAGGCAGCAGCGGAATGGGACGGCAAATCACGCCGGGTTCGTTTGGCTGGAGCAATCAGCACAGCCATCCTGGAATTGCCACTCACAACAACAATGGATGCCATGGAGTACGGTTGTGGAACTGGTCTGGTGGGCATGGCTGTGGCACCTCGTGTAAAAAAACTCACGGCAATGGACACCTCGCCCGGTATGCTGGAAGTATTACAGGGGAAACTCGACAAAGAGGATGCTTGCAATATCAGCCCCCTGTGCTGCGATCTCCTCACTGAAACCTACACAGAAAAACACGATCTGATCTTCTGTTCCATGACCCTGCACCATATCAAAGAGCATAAAGCCCTGCTGAGTCGTTTTTGTGAACTGCTCAATCCCGGAGGCTCTCTGGCCGTAGCGGATCTTGTCTCCGAGGACGGCAGCTTCCATAAACCAGGTGCAGAAGGGATCCACCATTTGGGCTTTGATCCCAAAGAACTGGAGGCCATACTCCTCAACAATGGAATGGAGAAGCCAAAGAGCAGAGTTGTCCACACCATTACCAAGGAGGAGGACAACAATAAAGAGTTCCCGGTCTTCCTCCTCACCGCCAAAAAGGCTTAAACAGTGAAAAAGGTTCTTGTCCTCTACTACTCCCAAAGCGGCCAGCTACAAGCGGTCATGGACAACATTGTTGCCCCCATGGAGGCCTGTGAAGATATCCAATGCGACTATCTGTTGATTGAGCCGGAGACACCCTATCCTTATCCCTGGCCCTTTTACAAATTCTTTACCGTCTTTCCGGAGGCCGTCTACCTTGATGGCTGTAGCGTAAAACCCCTTGCCACCACCACAGAAGACTATGACCTTATTGTCCTCGGCTACACCTCCTGGTTCCTCTCCCCCTCCATCCCTGTCACTGGATTTTTAAAGAGTGATCAGGCCAAGAGGCTTTTTCAAGACAAACCGGTGGTCACCGTAATCGCCTGTCGGGATATGTGGCTTATGGCCCAGGAGAAGATGAAGGGACTCCTTGACGATCTTGGGGCGAACCTCTTAGACAATGTGGTGCTCACCGATCAGGGCAAGTCCATTTATACCTTTGTGACCACGCCACGCTGGATGCTCAGCGGTAAAAAGGACCCGTTCTGGTTCTTTCCGGCGGCGGGAGTTGCCAGCGATGAGATCACCTCAAGTAGTCGTTTCGGAAAGCAACTCTGCAAAGCATTGCAGCAAAACGAAGAACGGGGTACATTGCCGCTCTTGAGCAACATGGGAGCTGTGAATGTAAACGGCAAGCTGATCGCCACAGAACATATCGCCCACCGCAGCTTTTTGATCTGGTCAATACTGATTAAAAAGTCGGGTCCCCAGGACTCCGTGGGGCGCAATGTAGTGATCACCATCTATGCCGTCTTCCTCTTGACACTGGTACTCACCGTGGTACCAGTGAATATGTTGCTCCGAAAAATCCTCTCTCCACTGAGAAAAAAGTCGCTGGCCCGAATGGTTGCCTATTACGAACAACCCTCCGGAAGCTGATACAGAAAACGCAGGTAGAGCATGTCTCACGAAGTCTTTATTAACAGTATTGGTGTTTTTCTTCCCAACCCTCCAGTGGCCAACGATGCCATGGAGGAAATCCTGGGACAGGCAGGGCCCCGTCCCTCACGGGCCCGTAAACTGGTTCTTCGCAGCAATAAAATCCTCTCTCGCCACTATGCCATAGATCCTAAAACCGGGCACGCCAGCCACAGCAATGCCCAGCTCACCGCCCTGGCCATACAGCAACTGGCCAGCAGTGGCCATGACTTAAACGCCCTGCAACTCCTTGCCTGTGGTACCACCCTTCCCGATCAGATTATGCCCAGCCATGCTCTGATGGTCCACGGGGAGCTTGGCATTCCGGCCTGCGAGGCCGTGGCCATGTCGGGGATCTGCCTCTCCGGCACCATGGCTCTGAAATATGTTTATATGGCCATCCTTTCCGGGCTCAACCGAAACGGAGTGGCCACGGGATCTGCAAATGTCTCTTCCCTGCTGCGAGGCTATCAGTTCTGTGAAGAACAAACAGGACAATCCCAAGATCTAAAACGCAAACCGGAACTTGCTTTTGAAAAAGATTTTCTACGCTGGATGCTGAGCGATGGAGCGGGTGCCGTCTGGCTCAGTGACAGGCCCAACCCTAAAAGCACCGGGATCTCACTGCGTATCGACTGGATCCACCAGAAATCCTATGCAGGTGAGATGGAGACCTGCATGTATGCGGGTGCCGAAAAAATGGAGGACGGGTCACTCAAAGGCTGGCGGGAATATCTGCCAGGTGAGTGGCTGGAGCAATCGATCTTCCCCATCAAACAGGATGTCAAACTGTTAAACGACAAGATCATCGAATATACCGTCACCAGACCACTGCAAGAACTGATGGACACGCAGGGACTTGAGCCCAAAAGCATCGACTGGTTCCTGCCCCACTACTCCTCCGCCTACTTTCGGGATAAGGTGCATGCCGGGATGCAGGAGGCGGATTGCGATATCCCGCAGGAGCGATGGTTCAGTAATCTGGAAAGCAGGGGCAATACCGGATCCGCCTCTATCTTTATCATACTGGAAGAACTTTTCTCCTCTGGCCGTTTGCAAAAAGGGCAGCGGCTCCTCTGCTATATCCCGGAGAGTGGCAGGTTTTCCACGGCATTCATTCAGCTCACGGTGGTCTAAGTGCAACAGAACAGAGTGCCCCAGGATGCCGTAACAACTTATGGTGGCAACAAAAAGGCCATGTATGCAACGGATGAGCAGGGCAACTACACTCTCACCGCCTCCAACGGCTGGGAGGTGGAGGAGGTCGCCACCATGCAGGCGGTGCATGAACTGCAACGACTGGCCGAAGAGGCCCGCACGCAGGTCGTAAAGGGGGTCAAATCCCCGCTCTTCTTTCATATGTATGCCCGCCGTATGGATCTTCAGGTCTTAGCTGAATCCACGGGGCTGTTTAAGTGGCGTATAAAACGTCATTTCAATCCCAAAATATTCAGCAAGCTCTCCCTAACCATCCTCAGTCGCTACGCAGATGCCTTGGGAATCAGCCAAGAAGCACTAAGTACCCTCCCTGAAGAATCGCATGATACCTGTAATGGATAGCCAGGCACCCTTCCAGCACCAGCATTTCGCCCACTGTGAGAGCGGGGTCATGGCTCTTCTGCTCAGTCATCACGGTCTGCCCCTGTCTGAGGCCATGGTTTTCGGGCTCTCCGGTGCCCTGATCTTTGCCTATATCCCCTTTGTGAAGATGGGCGGCATGCCCCTTATTGCCTATCGCTGCCGCCCCAAAGGCATTATCAAAGGGCTACAGAAAAACCTGGGAATCAAAATGGAGATGCAGACCTTCTCCAAGGCAAATAAAGGTATGGATCGCCTGGACGTGCTCCTTGACAAGGGGCAGATCGTGGGAGCCCAGACCTCCGTCTTCTGGCTGCCCTACTTCCCGCCTGAGATGCGCTTTCACTTTAACGCCCACAACCTCATCATCTTTGGCAAAGAGGATGGCCACTATCTGATCAGTGATCCGGTTTTTGAGACCAGCCAACACTGTTCCCCTGAAGATCTTCAGAAGGCACGCTTTGTGAAAGGTATGATGGCCCC
>CAYWMZ010000224.1:0-4713 GCA_964459485.1 uncultured Desulfocapsa sp.
CAGAAGGTGACTGTTGTCTACCTGGATATTGACGGTAAATCCCAGGAACTAAAAGTTGAAGATCGTTTTGCGGTAATCCTACAACACGAGATCGATCACCTCCATGGTGTGTTATTTATTGACCACCTCAGCACCTTAAAACGTACCCTCTACAAGAAGAAGATCAAAAAAATGCTGGCCAACAAATAGCGCAGGTGCTGCCATGAATGACCTCCCCCAAAGCTTTCGCATTATATTTATGGGAACTCCCGATTTTTCTGTCCCGGCCCTCCAGGGTCTCATTGACGGCCCGGATCAGGTGGTGGCTGTGGTGAGCCAACCCGATCGCCCCAAAGGTCGCGGCAAGAAACTGAGCCCAACCCCGGTGAAGGTGGTGGCTGAAGCCGCAAACATCCCGGTACTCCAGCCAACAAAAATCAAAACCCCTGAATTTGAGGCTGAATTGCGCTCCCACAGGCCTGATCTTCTGATCGTTGCCGCCTATGGCCGCATCCTGCCGGAAAACATCCTCAATCTGCCCCCCTTGGGCTGTATCAATATCCACGGCTCCCTGCTGCCGCGGCATCGTGGCGCAGCCCCCATTCAGTGGGCCATACTGGCAGGCGACAAGGAAGCCGGAGTCACCATTATGGAGATGGACAAAGGCATGGATACCGGAGCCATGCTAATGTCGGTGGCCACCCCTGTGGCCGAGGATGAAACGGCGGGTAGCCTCTTTACGAAACTCTCAGACCTTGGGGGCACCGCCCTGCTCAAGGCCCTGACACTCCTGCATCAGGATAAACTGTCCCCCATTGCCCAGGATCATAGGCTGGCCACCGAGGCACCTCCTTTAACAAAGGCAGATGGTGCCATAGACTGGAGCAGACCCGCCTCCGAACTGCACTATTTTATCCGGGGTATGGATCCTTGGCCCACTGCCTACAGCTTTCTGAATGGAAAACGCTTTCGCTTCTTTGCACCGAAACTGAGTGCTGTTGCAAGCAAACAGCCCCCTGGCAGCATTATCGAGGCCAATGCTAACGGCCTCCTGCTGGCCACAGGAGATGGCACCCTGCTGGTGCATGAAATCCAGCCGGAGGGAAAAAAACGGATGAGCGTCCAGGCCTATCTCTGCGGACAGTCCCTGGAACGATCCCAGCAATTCAGCTCCACTCAGTAATCCCACATGGAAACACGATCCAGCCTCGCCTACCTCGACTGTTTTTCCGGGATCAGTGGTGATATGTTCCTAGCCGCCCTGCTCCACGCAGGGCTGGACAAAGAACTCCTGATTCAAGAACTCCATTCGCTGCAAGGGCTTGATTTTGAGCTCACTGTCCAGAAGCAGCTCCGTTCAGGCATCGGCTGTAGACAGCTCACTGTCCACTCCCCCTCCAGGCAGCAGTTCCGGCACCTTGCAGATATCCTGGAACTGCTGAAGGGCTCGAATCTCTCCCCTACCATCACTGAACGGGCCTGCGCCATCTTCAGTCGGCTGGCAGAGGCCGAGGCAAAAGTCCATCAGGTCGCTCTCGACCAAATCCATTTCCACGAGGTGGGTGCAGTGGATACTCTGGTGGATATTGTGGGTGTTTTGGTCGGCCTGCAACAGTTGGGAATCCAGCAAATTATCTGTTCCCCCCTGCCCATGGCTCGTGGTTTTGTGCAATGTGCCCATGGCAATCTGCCCCTGCCCGCCCCTGCGGTGTGTGAACTCTTGAGCGATGTGCCAATCTATGGCGTCAATCAGGATAAGGAGCTGGTCACCCCCACAGGCGCAGTACTGGCCGTGAGCCTGGCCGACAAATTTGGGGAGATGCCCCCCATGATAGTTCAGAGTATCGCTTACGGGGCCGGAAACCACGAACTCAAAAATGACCAGCCCAACCTACTACGCCTGATACTGGGACAGCCGGAGAGCACAACAGAGGCCCAGGAGGTGGAAGTCATTGAGACCAACCTTGATGACTGGAACAGTGAAGGTTTCCCCCACCTCTGTGAACTGCTCTTTAATGCCAAGGCACTGGATGTATCCCTCAGTCCCTTAATTATGAAGAAGGGGCGTCCGGGGCAACTCCTGCGGATCATCTGCCAGCCTGTCCATGGCCTGAAGCTCAAAGAGATTGTGCTCTCGGAGACCACCGCCATTGGGCTGCGCTTCCATCGGGAAGGACGGATGACCCTGGTTCGGGAGACCATTATGGTCGCCACGCCCTGGGGAGAGGTTACGGCCAAAAAGGTTCAGACTCCGGCTGGCGAGGTGATCTATCCTGAATACGAGGCCTGCCGAACTCTGGCCCTCAAGTACCAGATCCCACTCAGCCGTATTTACAATGCAATTTCAACCACCAAGCAGTGCTCATAATGGATAAAATTATCATGTTTCTGGCCACGGGGTTTTACAGTGGTAACCTTCCCAAGGCCCCTGGAACCTGGGGATCCCTCGCCGCCCTTGTACCCTGGTTTTTCATGCGCAACATGCCTCTGCAATCCTACCTGGGACTGGTGGCCATACTCTTTATAGTGGGTTGTATGCTGGCTGGGTCTGCTGAGAAAATCCTTGATCAGGCCGATGCCGGACCCATTGTGATCGATGAGTTTGTGGGGATGTTTGTGGCCCTGATTGCCGCACCTTCCCACCCGGCCGCCTGGATTATGGGATTTCTACTGTTCCGGCTCTTTGATGTGTGGAAACCCTTCCCCTGCTCCTGGTTTGACCAGCATATCCATGGTGGCTTCGGGATCATGATGGACGATGTCCTTGCCGGGCTCTATGCCCTGGCCGCCCTGCAATTCCTGTGGCAGCTGGGTGAGAAAATCATGGGATAGGAGAATCTGCCGTCCCCGCTCAAACCTGCTCGACCACCCGCTTCAGTTGTTCCCGGATCTGGGTGGCAAGCTCACCCAGATCCGCATTTTCCACTGCCTGCATGGAGGCCAAGGGATCAACTGCCGCCACCTCAACCCTGCCATCGTCGCCCTCCTGAACAATGACATTGCAGGGCAACATGATGCCTATCTTGTCCTCGGCCAAAAGGGCCTTGTGGGCGTAGGTGGGGTTACAAGCACCTAGGATTCGATAGTTACGAAAGTCAGCATTGATTTTTTTCTAGAGTGTTGCCGTAACGTCAATCTCGGTGAGCACCCCAAAACCCTCTTTCTGCAACTCTTCCTTTACCTTGCTAATGCACTCTTCAAAGCTCAGTTTCACCTTTTTACTAAAGTAATATGACATAGCGATTCCTCGTTTTCAGACCTGGCTTTTTTCAGGTAACAGCCTCTGTATTGCTTGCCTGCAAGAAGATTTACAGGCACACATTATTCACTCTGATAGATCTTACAACCGGACTGGACAAATTCTTCCGCCTTCTCCCTCATGCCACCCGCAACCCCAGCAACATCACCACCCGCCTCAAGGTTTTTGACATACTCCCGAACCTCATGGGATATCTTCATGGAACAGAACTTAGGCCCGCACATGGAACAGAAATGGGCCACCTTGGCATTGGAATGGGGCAGGGTTTTATCATGGAACTCTACCGCCTTTTCAGGATCCAGGGAGAGGTTAAAGTGGTCCTGCCAGCGAAACTCAAAGCGGGCCCGGGACAGGGCATTGTCCCGATACTGGGCTCCGGGATGGCCCTTGGCCAGATCCGCTGCGTGGGCTGCGAGTTTGTAGGTCACGACCCCTTCACGCACATCTTCCCGATCCGGCAACCCAAGGTGCTCCTTGGGAGTAACGTAGCAGAGCATGGCCGTACCGTACCAACCGATCATGGCAGCACCTATTGCCGAGGTGATGTGATCGTATCCTGGAGCAATATCGGTGACCAGTGGTCCTAGAGTATAGAAAGGTGCCTCGCCACAGGTCGCAAGTTGCTTCTCCATATTCACTTTGATCATATGCATGGGGACATGGCCCGGGCCTTCAATAAAGGTCTGCACATCGTGCTTCCAGGCAAGTTCCGTGAGCTCTCCCAGGGTCTCAAGCTCCCCGAACTGGGCCGCATCATTGGCATCCTGCAAACAGCCCGGCCTGAGCCCGTCACCCAGAGAAAAGCCAACATCATACTGTTTTAAGAGTTCGCAGGTCTCTTCAAAATGGGTATAGAGAAAACTCTCCTCATGGTGGGCCAGACACCACTTGGCCATAATACTGCCGCCACGGCTCACGATTCCTGTGGTCCTATTGGCGGTCATGGGCACATGGTGGAGGCGCAGACCGGCATGGATGGTAAAGTAGCTCACCCCCTGTTCACACTGCTCAACCAGGGTATCCCGAAACATCTCCCAGGTGAGTTCTTCTGCCCTGCCATCCACTTTCTCCAATGCCTGATAGATGGGCACTGTTCCGATTGGCACTGGTGAGTTGCGCAGAATCCACTCTCTGGTCTCATGGATATTCTTGCCGGTGGAGAGATCCATCACCGTATCCGCACCCCAACGGGTGGCCCAGACCATCTTTTCCACCTCTTCCTCAATACTTGAACTGATGGCTGAGTTGCCGATATTTGCATTAATCTTCACCAGAAAGTTGCGACCGATGATCATGGGTTCGGCTTCAGGATGATTGATGCTGCACGGCAGAACGGCCCGGCGAACTGCAATCTCATCCCGTACAAACTCCGGCGTTATGTGACTTACCGGGGTGTTGGCCCCAAAGCTCTGGCCCGGATGCTGGGACAGTTCTTCAGTCAGCTCATCGATGCGCTGATTTTCACGGATGGCCAC
>CAYWMZ010000225.1:0-4711 GCA_964459485.1 uncultured Desulfocapsa sp.
GAAATCGTCAGCAGTACTCGTGGCCCCGGTGGTGGTTATAAACTCACAAATAGCGACAAGACGGCCACCACCTACGGCGGGAACTACGACTTCTACCGCAAGGAAAGGGAGATCCGCCGCAAAAACCTCCTGGCCAGCTATCGGCGCCAGCAGGAGATGCTGGCCAAAGAAGAAGACTTTATTGCCCGCTTTGCCTCCCGGGTCTCCCACGCAGCCCAGGTCCAGTCCCGCATCAAGAAACTGGAAAAGATTGAACGTATCGAGATCCCGCCGGAACAGAAGGTGATGCGCTTTAGCTTTCCAGAACCACCCCGCAGCGGTGATGATGTGGTGGCCATGGAAGATCTCATCAAGTCCTGGGATATGGAAGACGGTGCTACAAAGAAGGTTTTCAGTGGAGTGAGCGGTATGATCCGCCGCCAGGAAAAGATTGCTGTGGTTGGCGTAAACGGGGCCGGTAAGTCCACGTTCTTAAAGGTAGTGGCAGGCGAGACCGATCCCAGTGGGGGCACAATCAACCTGGGGGCCGGGGTTTCGGTGGGCTACTTCAGTCAGCACTCCATGGATATCCTCATCCCTGAAAGATCTGTCTTTGAGACCGTTCAGGAGGTGATGCCCCAGGCCCATATCGGTACCATCCGGAATATCTGCGCCGCCTTTCTCTTTTCCGGTGATGACGTGGAAAAAAGGATCTTCCAGCTCTCGGGTGGCGAGAAGAGCCGGGTGGTGCTGGCAACCCTGCTGGCCCGGCCGCTGAATTTTCTGATACTTGATGAACCCACTAATCACCTGGATATGCAGTCCCGGGAGATGCTGCTTGAGGCCTTGCAAAAATTCACTGGCACCGTCCTGCTGGTGAGCCATGATCGTCATTTTCTGCACTCTCTGGTGGATCATGTAATGGAGATCGACCATGGCAGCATGCAACTCTATGGCGGCGACTACGACTACTATCTGGAGAAATCTGCCGACCATTGAACCTGACAAGAAAAATCATACGCCCTTAGCACTTTGATCCTTTTTAGAATTTATATTATAGTACTTAAGTGAACTCGTAACAGGGATACCAATAGTCACCCAAGCCAGAGGACTCTTCCATGCAATGCCCCAGCTGTAAGCATAGTCAAACAGGCGGTCTCGAATGTGAGCGATGCGGTATTATCTTTGAAAAATATCGCCTCCGCCAGGAACGATTGGCAGCCAAGGAGCTGGCCTGGCAGGAAGAGGCGGCCCAGAAGAGTTCTAAAAAGGGTGTGCCGGGGATAGTGATGGGCCTTGCCATCGGACTCCTGATTGGGGGAGGGGCCTTCTTTTTCCTTGGCAAGGGCGAGGAAAAAGCCGCTGCTCCCATTGCCGATCTCAGCAGACAGATTCAGAAAGAGACTCCTGTTGCCAGTCCCACAAACCGGCAACGCAGCCGGCCAGCCGTCACAGCCCCGATTATGCAGCAGGACGATGGCCTGGAAGGTCTGGCCAAACAACTGGCCGAAAAATATCCCACAGACACCCCCATCGAAAAGGCCTGCAATGCCACGGTCTTTATCAAGACTTCCTGGGGCAGTGGTTCTGGATTCTTTGTATCAAAAAATGGTATGATCATCACCAACCGCCACGTCCTCCAAATGCAAAATAAAGATGTGGACAGTTTCAACAGACAGTTACGAAAGGGTGAGCAAGCTCTAACCCGCGAGGCCAAGACCCTGCGTTACCTCCACAAACAACTGCCCATGGTTCGGGACCAGGACATGCATCAGCAGCTCAAGGAAGACATCCGGACCCGGAAACGGGAGTATGTAAAGTATGAGAGCAGACTTGCAAAACTAAAGGAGAAACTCGCCGAAATCGAGGCCTCAACCCCCACCAGTGATGCCGAGGTAATCCTTATTGACGGCAGCAGCTACAGGGTGGATTCTGTTCAATATAGTGACACCTTTGACCTGGCCCTCATCTCCATCAACGCCTACGGTTCTCCTTATCTCAGGGCCTCCAGAGGCCGCCAGAACCAGGGACAGAAGGTGTACACCGTGGGTAACCCCAGCGGACTCACCCATACCGTTACCTCGGGAGTCATTTCCGGATACCGCAAGTACGATGGAACCCCTCTGATCCAGACCGATGCCCCCATTAACCCGGGCAACAGCGGTGGGCCGCTCATCGATGAACAGGGCATGGCACTGGGAGTTAACACCCTTATTATCCGTGATACCGAAGGCATAGGATTTGCCATTCCCATGAAATCGGTCTTTGAAGCATTTGGTAACTACTTTTCCCAGGATTAAACAGAAGAGATGGATGAGGAACTGGATTATGATGCCTTCAAGCAGCGCCTGCAAGAACGCCGGGCAGCCATCCTTGCAGATAAAGAGGCCGCAAAGAAGGAAAACGGCCCCGTGGAACTTGATCAGGCCCGGGTCGGCCGATTGTCCCGCATGGATGCCATGCAGCAGCAGGCCATGTCCCAGGCCGGAGCCCGCCTGCTGGATCTTGAACTTCAGCGGATCAAGGTTGCGCTTAACCGCATTGAGTCGGAAGAGTTCGGTTACTGCATACTCTGTGATGAGGAGATTGCCAAAAAACGTCTCCAGTTTGATCCCAGCCTGCTAACCTGTATCCGCTGTGCCGAAAAAGCAGAACGTATCTGAAAAATCCCTCCTTAAGGAAACACTCCACCACAGCCATGCATACACTCCAATACCATGACAAGCAGTACCAAACCCCTGCCAATTCCAGTACATTTTTTGGCAAACTGCTGCCATCTTTTTCTTTTTACCTGAGCTTTCTAGCCAATATCTACGGCTCCAGCAGAAAAGCCAAAAAAGGTTTGTACGATTACGAAGCCTGGCGGCTTGCGAGTTACCATATTCTCAAGGCCCTGGAACGAACGGGGCTCCAGGTCACAATCAGCGGCATCGAACACCTCCAGAACCTGCAATCACCCTGCG
Source organism: uncultured Desulfocapsa sp. (assembly GCA_964459485.1). Lineage (GTDB taxonomy): Bacteria > Desulfobacterota > Desulfobulbia > Desulfobulbales > Desulfocapsaceae > Desulfocapsa. The sequence goes on from CAYWMZ010000225.1 coordinate 2,943, forward strand.
TTATTGTGGGCAACCACGTCAGTATGATGGATACGGTGCTTCTCCCGGCCATCGTTAGCCAGGAATGCCCTGTGACCTTTATTATTAAAGAGAGCCTGATGCACTATCCGGTATTTAAACATGTGATGCGTTCCCGGAATCCCATAGCCCTTGGCAGGACGAACCCCAGAGAAGATCTAAAAAAGGTGTTCAGTGAAGGAAAAAAACGGCTGGAGCAAGGAATTTCTGTGCTGGTATTTCCTCAGACCACCCGAGGTACTGACTTTGACCCCAAACAGTTCAACAGTATTGGAGTAAAGCTTGCCCAGAAGGCCGGAGTCCCAGTACTGCCCTTAGCCCTGAAGACGGATGCCTGGACCAACGGCAAACTCATCAAAGATCTGGGCCGAATCCACCCGGAAGTCTCCACCCATTTCGCCTTCGGTGCCCCGATCCAGGTTCAGGGGAAGGGGAAGGAAGAGCATGAAAAAGTGATTCATTTTATCACTGCAAAACTTAAGGAATGGCAGTAATCACTTCAAAAGAGCTGTCCTTGAGCCAACCACTGCGCCCGGATTCGTCTGTCACCAGGACATACTCATTATGACGTTTTCCCGGCCGTAACAGCCGCCCCTCCTGAATCATGCCCACCGACGCAGCACTATCAAAGGGCGAGATTCGCAGACGTGCCCCCGATTCTACCACAACCCCGTCATTCCAACTCCCATACTGCCCCACAGCGCAGACTGCAGCCAAGCAGCCAAGGAACAGCGTAGCCACTGCAATACCATAACGAAATGACTGTTTCAGGCTGCGGGAAGCCGGTAGAAGCAGGAGTAGTGCCAACGCAACCAGTGATAAGGCCAGAACTCCAAGCCACTGATTAAGCCCCAGGAGATTCACAAAATGCCGCTGAACACTCTGCTCCTCCTGAAAAAGGCCCTTCTCCTTACGCACAAGATCCAGATTGGCACGGATATCCGGGTCTCCCGGAGCCAGGCGCAGGGCCCGTTCATAGTTAAGAATGGCCTTGCCGCTCTTACCCGCCTGGGCGTAGCTGTTTGCAAGATTATAGAACAGTGGGGCCGACACTCCGTCCATGGTCAAACTCTCATAGAGTTTGATGGCCGTAGGATAGTCTCCACGACTGTAAGCTGAGGATGCCTCCTGGAACTGATCCCCACCCTCCTGTGCAGCAGCTCCTGAAACCTGCAACAGGGAGAGGAGAACACAGAAGACAAACACTGTTTTCAGCAGAAAAACTCTCATATTAATCCTTCCAGTTCACTTTTCAGACCTTGTGTAAACTCCTGCATCTGCCTGGAGTCTAGATTCTGCCCACCATAAGCACTCTCATCAGCGGCTGTAAACACCGTGATCAGGATGGAATCTGCGACCAGTCGCTGCTCAAGATCGATACGGGTAATGGCTGCTGCCTCAACGCCCCAGAGCAAGCCGAGCTGTTCCTGAATGGCACGACGGCAACGAGCCAAAAAGGTCCTTGAATCACTGCGAAGCCGGGCCTGTTCCATCTCACTGAGCCGCTGTTTCAGAAGGCTTTTCATCTCCTGATTTCTGAGCAGCAGCGGATTTCTGGCAAAACGTGCCTTTCTCATTCGTTGCAGCACCGCACCAAGAACTATCAATAGGAAGAGCGTTGCCACAATCTGGAACCAGCTTCTGCTAAAGAGCGGGCTCAACTCCTGACTTTGGCTGCCGTTCTCTATTTTGAGCGGGGCAAGGGCTGGCAAAGGGGCCTGAACTGCTGCTGCCCCAGGAGCCTCCTGCCT
>CAYWMZ010000226.1:0-4688 GCA_964459485.1 uncultured Desulfocapsa sp.
TGCTTTTCGGGATAGACCTGGATATTTTTTAAGGCCAGGTGGAGGCGTGACAGGAGCTCCACCAGTTGCGCCGTGTCACTCCGCTGTGTCTGCTTGAAATTGTTGTTTTCCACAGCAAAGATCCTTTGGCTAGGTATTTGGAGATGCTAACAGGAAATTTGCTCCGCTATGTAGTCGGCAATGTCCTGGGTGGAAATAGCACTGGACTTGTGGTGGAGAAAGCTAAGTCCTATGTCGTAGAGGTTGGTACCAAATTGCTCCACCCGCACCACAGATCCGCTGATAACCAGATCACGGTCTTCCCTCAGTGATATCTGCAGCTCTACCTGGCTTCCCAGATCATAACAACTTTTACTGCTGACAAGGAGCCCTCCTTCACTGATGTTTTTTGCAACACTGGTGTCTGGTGGCCCTTTTATTTCCTTTGAATCTATAAGGACGGTATCGTTAAAATCTATTCGTGTAAACACCCTTTTTTCAGCCGCAAAGGGAACCAGGCTGTGCTCTCCCATGCTCTTGGCCAGGTACATGGCCCGGTCCGCACAACTAATTAACCCCTGAACGCTTTGGCTATCCAGCGGATAGGAGGCCAAGCCACCACTACAGGCAACCGAAATCCATTTTCCTTCATGGAGGACTTGACGGCTGTTAATCTGTTTGATGATCTTGTTTCCCACCCGGAATCCCATAAATTTGTTGGTTTCTGGGAGGAGAATGACAAATTCGTCCCCACCAAAGCGGCAGGCAATATCCTCTTTCCGTTTTGAGCTCAGCAGGATTTTTCCGATCTGTTTGAGGACTGCATCTCCGGCAAGGTGGCCGTGCTGGTCATTGATGTCCTTGAAGTTATCAAGATCAAAAAATATCAGAGTGGTGTGGTGGCCGTGTCGTTTGGCTCGTGATACTTCCTGTTCCAGGGAATTTTGGAAGGGGCCACGACTGAGTAGACCGGTGAGAAAATCCCGGTGGGCTGAGCGGATAGTTTCTTCAAAATACTTGAATTCGATAAGCTTCGGGTGGTTGAGGATGGGGCGTACCGTACTGAAGTAGTCACAGGCGGCCGTAGCTAGTCCAATTTCACGATTCAGGCTTTTTCGCATTTCCTCGGCATGACTGACGATAGCATCCCAGTATTGGGCGGCATTGTCCAGGGTGAAGTTGAGTTGTACGAGATTGTCGAGGATGATTTTACAGGCCTCTTGCTTTCTGTCGGCAAGAAAGGGCTGTAGATGACGGCACTGGACGCTGGCATCCCCGGGGTTGGTACTGAGGGAATTAAGTATGTTTTGTTCAAGAAGGGCTCTGCCAGTACAGGGTGTATCCTGATTGAATAGCGTCATGGCTGCGACCAGTGGTGTGGAAGAATGGGTTGTCCTTAGGAGATATATGGAAGGGGAAAAAACCCGTATACTACTATAATAGCAAATAGAAATAAAAAGTCGAACAAAAACTATTTCCAACTGTTTAGTATGATATTGGAAGTGTGTGGGATTGTTGAAACTTCTCTGTTATTTCGCGGGGTCTGGCCGGAATGGCCACTTGGAGTGCTGGTGGGCGGACTCGTTTTTATCTGAAAATTCTTTTGGAGAGGGATGGCAAGGAGTGATTTTGTCGATCCATGCTTGTCTACACTTGGACATCACAGGGGAATGTGGTAAAAGGTCGCATGAACCAAGTGAGCGTTAGCATTTATTTCACGTATACAGGTATATGAAAATAGCATTGGCACAGATAAATCCCGTCATTGGAGATTTTGCAGGGAACAGTCAAAAGATACTTGAAAACTGTGAGGTGGCCCATAAAAAGAACTGCGATTTAGTGGTGTTCCCCGAGCTTGCCCTGTCCGGATACCCTCCCCATGACCTCCTGGAGAGGCTGGCTTTTCTCAAAGGCCATGATCAGTCACTGGAGTGGCTCTGTGAGGCTGTACCCGATATTGATATCCTTATTGGCTGTATCGAACGGCGTAGTCATCCAGACAGCGGTAAGAAGTTATACAACAGCTGTTATTTTATCCAGCAGGGAAAAATTGTGCGGCGGATACAGAAACAGCTGCTGCCCAGCTATGATGTCTTTGACGAAAAACGTTGGTTTGAGCCGGGGACTTCCTCTCAGGTGATAGTTTGTGGCGGATTACGCCTAGGGATCACCATCTGCGAAGATATCTGGCACTCTGAAGTCGACGAGTATGGGGTCGATCCCATAGAAGCCTTTTTCGACAAGGGAAAAGAGATCGACTGTCTGATCAATATCTCCGCATCTCCCTTTCAACGAAGTAAAGAGACCACCAGACACCGTCTCTTTACGACGATCTGTAGCAGATATCAGACCCCCCTTCTCTATGTGAACCAGGTGGGCGGTCAGGATTCACTGCTCTTTGACGGACAGAGCATGCTTATGGATGGGGCGGGTGCCATTCGGGCCAAGGCCTTTGGTTTTAAAGAAGATCTTTTGATAGTTGACAGCAGTGACTGGAGTGGAGATATGCACGAAGCGCCCAGGGAGAATGCAGTGGGGGCTGTGTGCGAGGCGCTGGTTATGGGGATTCGTGACTATGTTGGCAAATGCGGCTTTCGCTCCGTGGTTCTTGGCCTGTCCGGGGGCATCGATTCTGCACTCACTGCGGTCCTTGCCGTTCAGGCACTGGGTGCTGACAAGGTTCTGGGAGTGGCCATGCCCTCTCCTTACAGTTCTGATGACTCCATGGCAGATGCTGTGGCCCTTGCCGAAAACCTAGGTTGTGCTTTTGAGGTTATCCCCATCAGTGAGCTTTTTTCAGCCTTTAAAGCGACTCTTCAGCCCGTGTTTGGAGATGCTCCGGCATCCCCCTCTGATCTAACTGAACAAAATCTTCAGGCTCGTATCCGGGGCAATCTGCTGATGGCCCTGTCCAATAAATTTGGTCATCTGCTGCTCTCCACAGGTAACAAGAGTGAGATGGCCGTGGGCTACTGCACCCTCTATGGTGATATGAATGGCGGGCTGGCAGTTATCTCAGATGTTCCCAAACAGCTGGTGTACGAACTGGCTCGTTATATCAACAGAGATACAGCGCTTATTCCAGAGCGAACCATAACCAAGGCCCCCACCGCAGAGTTGAAACCGGATCAGTGCGATCAGGATGATCTACCCGACTATGCTCTCCTCGACCAGATTCTTGAGATGCATCTTGAGGAACATATGGGAGTGGATGAGATCACCCAGCGGGGTTTTGCTCCCGATCTGGTGGCAGATGTCCTGCGTCGGGTTCGTCTTAACGAATATAAACGTAAACAGGCCCCCATGGGTCTCAGGGTAACCAGCAAGGCCTTTGGCTATGGACGCAGGTTCCCCAATGTACAGAATTTTCAAGGGTAATCATGGCTGAAAAAAAGACCAGGAAGGGTTGGGATAGGACCTTTCGTAAACAGCTTCTTCTGCTTCTTCTGTTGTTGGTGGTGGCATTGCTGAGTTATCGGGAACTGAGCATCAAACGGCCGGATCAGGTTTATATTACCACCAGTGGTCGCATCGATATGTGCCTCTCCTGCCATAAGGAAGAGAAACTTGATCCTGCCCATGACCCGCGGGTTATCGGCTGTGCCTCCTGTCATCTTGGGGACGGATTGGCCATCGATAAAGATCAGGCCCATAAGGGGATTGTGATTAACCCGGGCGATCTGCGGGTGGTTGAGAAGACCTGTGGGATTGAGGGGTGTCATCCAACGGATGTGAAAAAGGTGCTGAACTCACTTATGGCCACCAACCGGGGGATTATAGGAACCCTGCTCTTTTACTGGGGAGAAAGTGACTCCCAGAATACGAGTCTCACCGTGGAACAGCTTATAAACAGTGGTGAGACCTCCCTTGCCCTGGATTACTTTCGTAAACTGTGCGCCACCTGCCATCTCTGGAAGCAGAAGAACGATCTCCCCGGTGCTCCTGATTTTTTTAATGAAAAGGGGGGCGGTTGTTCTGCTTGTCATTATCTGTTGCCAGAAGGGCAGGAGGTTCAAGGGGTTGCCGGTTACGGTGATGCAACCAAGACCAAAAAGAAAAAGGCGCATCCCCTTATTATTAAAAAGGTGGCAGAGGAGAACTGTATTCGCTGCCACAATCGTTCGGGTCGCATAGGGCTATCCTATACTGGAATTTTTGAGTCTGAAGGCTATGGTACTCCTTACGAAAATGGAGGTATGAGCTCTAAACAGCTCCCCGGGAAACGCTTCTATCTGGAGATCGCAGAAGATATACATCATCAGAAAAAAATGGCCTGTATTGACTGCCACACCCGTAATGAAATTATGGGAGATGGCACCAGTTATGCCCACTACGAAGAGCAGTTGGAGATCTCCTGTGAGATGTGCCACTCGGAAACACCAGGAACCACTCGTAAGGGAAATAGTGTTGGTAATATTTCAAAAAATGATGGAAAATATCAGATGACAGGGCGAATCAACGGCCAGATTTATCCTCTGGCAGTACCCAAACAGGGGGTCTGTGATTTCCCGGCTCATAAACGGATGACCTGCGACGGCTGCCATTCTACCTGGGTACCGCAGTGTTACGGTTGTCATGTAAAACGTGATGAGGCCCAGAAACACCTGGATAAACTGACCCTGGAAGAGACCAACGGCATGTGGGAAGAGGGCAGATCCTATATCCGTTATGAAAAACCCATGCTTGCCGTCTGGGAAGACCGGGTGGTC
>CAYWMZ010000227.1:0-4686 GCA_964459485.1 uncultured Desulfocapsa sp.
GTGGGCTGATATGGCAAATTTGCTAAAACCTGGCAGATGGTTTGGGAAGACTCTGCACCCCCTGCTTCAGGACAACAAGGAGATATTTAGGGATTTTGATCAGAGTCGTCCTTTGGCAGAGTACAGTTTTGTGGTGTGTGACACCGAACTTACCGGGATGAACAAGAAAAAGGATGAACTGATCTCCATCGGGGCGGTGATGATCCGGGATCTGCAGATTGATCTCTCCAGTACATTTCACTGTTTTGTGCGTCCCGCAAATATGGATGCAACCCGGGCCACTCTGATCCATCGTATTACCCCGGAACAGCTTGAAAATGCAGACTCCCTGGAGGAAGTTCTGCCCCGTTTTGTGGAGTATATCAATGGCAGCTTACTGGTGGGGCACCACCTGGCCCTGGATATGCACTTTTTAAATAAGGCCACCCGTCAGGTGATGGGGGGGGAACTGTCCAATCCGGGGGTGGATACCATGCGCATGGCCCAGGGCTATAAACGAGTACGCCTTGGCCATTTTCATGAACATAATCCCAGAACCACCAGCTATAATCTGGATGATCTGGGCCGGGAATATCATCTTCCGGTGTTTAAACCCCACGATGCCCTGGAAGATGCCTTGCAAACGGCCTATCTTTTCATCTATTTTATAAAGAAATTCCGTAAGGGTGGTCTGCTTACGCTAAAGGATATTTATCAAGCCGGAAGGGTTGGAAGTTTCCGATATTAGAGTTGATTCTAAATGCCTGAACTGGTTCTTGTTTCCAGGCGAAAGGGAGGTGGAAAGGGGCGTAGGGCCCTTGTCTGTCAAGCATTGACACTATTTAAGTAGTCGTCTTGTTGTAGACCCATGTTTTAAGAGGAGAAAGTCTCACTTTAATACCAATAGGAGGAGAGAAAATTATGACTGATGCTCAGAAGTATTGGCAGGCAAACATCCGTTTAGTGATAGGGTGTCTTGTCGTTTGGTTTGCAGTTTCTTTTGGTGCCGGTATTCTGTTTGTGCACCAGCTGAACACCATCACAATTCTAGGTGGCTATCCACTTGGTTTCTGGTTCGCCCAGCAAGGTTCTATTTATACCTTCGTGGCCCTGATCTTCTTTTACGCCTGGCGTATGGGAAAGCTCGACCGTAAATTCAATGTCAATGAAGACTGAGGAGAGACGAAGGAATGACTAATCTACAATTATGGACGTATTGCGTCGTTGGGGCAACCTTTGCCCTGTATATCTTTATTGCCATCAAGGCCCGTGCCTCCACCACTGGCGAGTTCTACGTCGCCGGCAAGGGTGTGCATCCTGTCTTGAATGGTATGGCCACAGGTGCTGATTGGATGTCTGCGGCCTCATTTATCTCCATGGCCGGTCTCATCGCCTTTAAGGGTTACGATGCCTCCGTGTATCTTATGGGATGGACTGGTGGTTATTGTCTGCTAGCCATGCTCCTTGCGCCCTACCTTCGTAAGTATGGCAAATTTACCGTGCCCGAATTTATTGGAGATCGTTTCTACTCTCAGACTGCCCGTGTTGTGGCGGTTATCTGTCTGATCGTGGCCTCGCTTACCTATGTTATTGGTCAGATGAAGGGTATCGGTGTTGCCTTTTCCCGCTTCCTTGAGATCCCCTTTAACTATGGTCTCTTCCTCGGTATGGGGATTGTATTTATCTACGCCGTACTTGGTGGAATGAAGGGCGTAACCTACACCCAGATTGCACAGTACGTTGTTCTAATCTTTGCCTACACTGTACCTGCCATCTTTATCTCCCTGCAACTTACTGATGTTGCCCTTCCTCAGTTGGGACTCGGTTCTGTTATGTCAGATGGTTCCGGGGTCTTCCTCATGGACAAGCTCGATAAGACCTTGCTGGATCTAGGGTTTAATGCCTATACGACGCAGAAGGGGAGTACATTGAATATGTTCCTCCTCACTCTGTCGTTGATGATAGGTACTGCGGGGCTGCCCCATGTTATAACCCGATTTTTTACGGTACCCAAGGTTCGGGATGCCCGTGCCACCGCTGGCTGGTCTCTGGTCTTTATCGCCATTTTGTACACCACAGCTCCTGCAGTTGGTGCCATGGCCCGTATGAATCTGATGAACACCATTCAGGCCGATTCCATCGCTCCTGACACCTCTCAAAACTTGAGGATCGATGCCCTTCCTGCCTGGTTTACCAACTGGGAGAAGACCGGTCTTCTGAAGTATGAGGACAAGAACGGTGATGGACGTATTCAGTATGTCGGTAAAAACTACAAGGGCGTAGATGCCAACGGTAAGATTATCGAAAATGAGATGGTCAAGGTTGACCGTGACATCATGGTTCTTGCCAATCCTGAGATTGCACAGCTTCCCAACTGGGTTATTGCACTCGTTGCAGCTGGTGGAATTGCAGCTGCTCTCTCCACTGCAGCGGGACTGTTGCTGGCCATCTCCTCTGCCATCTCCCATGATATCGTAAAGGGTATAATTGCCAAAGACATTGATGATAAGACTGAGCTGATGGCTGGTCGTATTGCCATGTCAGGGGCTATTATTGTAGCGGGATACCTTGGACTGCATCCACCCGGATTCGCGGCCCAGGTTGTGGCACTGGCCTTTGGTCTTGCTGCATCTTCCATATTCCCTGCCCTTATGATGGGAATTTTTGCCAAGCGTGTGAATAATACCGGTGCTGTTCTTGGTATGCTTTCAGGGCTTGGAACAACTCTGGTCTACATTTTCTGGTTCAAGGGCTGGTTATTTATTCCTGGTACAGCCATGGCTCCTGATACTGCAGCCAACTGGATTCTGGGGATCTCTCCTGGTTCCTTTGGGGCGGTTGGTGCTCTGATCAACTTTGTTGTTGCGCTCACCGTATCAAGCTTTACTGCTCCACCACCAGAGCATATCCAGCATCTTGTTGAGGACATTCGTGTTCCCAGAGGATCAGGAACTGCTGTGGATCATTAAGTTATACCCCGTAGTATAGGCCCTCTCTTTTGCAGGGTCATAAAAAACGCATTCGTAATTCTTTACGGATGCGTTTTTTTGTTTTAATTAAAGAGTCATTATTTGGCAGTCCCTCGTCCGTTGTCCGCCATCTTCTGCTGTGCAACAGCCATGCAGCCCTTATGAAGGGGAGAAAATATGCTGAAGCCTGAAAATTGTTACCTCCATATCATTGACCCTCAGGAGAGGCTGATGAGCCAGATCCATGAAGCGGATCGGGTGACAGGAACCATAGTGAAGATGATCCACTGCATGGAGATCATGGGTGTTCCAATTATTGCCAATACCCAGTACAAAAAAGGGCTGGGTCCGTATCCCGACGTCTTGGAAGAGCTCGTTGCGACTGTGCCGCGTCCAGATAAACTGCATTTTAATGCCCTGGCCGATCCGGAGACCCGCCTTCTGGTAGAAGAGGGGCTACCCTCCCCTGTGAACACTGCCATACTGGTTGGAGTGGAGACCCATATCTGTATCTATCAGACGGCCATGGGACTTTTGGAGCATGGTTTTAAACCCTGGATTGTGGCTGACGGAGTCTCATCCTGCAGTAGAGAAAATCACAAACTGGGGCTGACACGGCTCCTGGAGGAAGGAGCCCTTGTCGGGCCGGCTGAGATGCTGCTCTACGAATTATTGGTCAAGGCCGGAACCCCCGAATTTAAGGCCGTTCTCCCCCATATCGTATAAGGTATATAAATTAAAGTAGAGGCAGTTTGCTCCGCCCCATCGCCATCAACCCTAGCCAAAGATATCGCCATGAAAGGAAATGAAATCCGCAGCCGTTTTATAGAGTATTTTGAAAAACATCAGCATACCCCTGTGGAAAGTTCTTCCATGGTTCCTCAGGATGACCCTACTCTGCTCTTTGTCAATGCGGGTATGGTGCAGTTCAAGACGGTCTTTATGGGAGAGGACAGCCGTGACTATAAGCGTGCGGTGACCGCCCAGCGTTGTGTGCGTGCTGGTGGCAAACATAACGACCTTGAAAATGTGGGCTACACCGCAAGGCATCACACCTTCTTTGAGATGCTGGGTAATTTCTCCTTTGGTGACTATTTCAAAGAGGATGCCATTCGATTTGCCTGGGATTTTCTTATTAAAGAACTGAAACTGCCGGCAGAGCAGATGTGGGTCTCTGTTTTTGACGATGATGATGAGGCCTACGAACTCTGGGAAAAAATTGAAGACCTTCCCCCAGGCCGCATCGTGCGTCTAGGAGAGAAGGATAACTTCTGGGCCATGGGTGATACCGGTCCCTGCGGCCCCTGTTCGGAGATTCATATTGATCAGGGCCGTGAGGCTGGTTGTGACAGACCGGATTGCGCCGTTGGCTGTGACTGTGATCGTTTTCTGGAGCTCTGGAATCTGGTCTTTATGCAGTTTAACCGAGCCGAAGACGGAACCCTGACACCGCTGCCCAGGCCTAGTATCGATACCGGTATGGGGCTGGAACGTGTGGCGGCCGTATTACAGGGCAAGTTAAATAACTATGACACAGATCTCTTTCAGCCGCTGATTGCACGGCTGGAGGCTTTGTCAGGTCGTAAGTATCTGGCCAAAGATGATGATACCACCGCCATGCGGGTTATTGCCGATCATGCCCGGGCCACTACCTTCCTGGTGGCCGATGGGGTGCTGCCCTCAAACGAAGGGCGAGGCTATGTGCTGCGTCGGCTTATGCGGCGTGCCATTCGCTATG
>CAYWMZ010000228.1:0-4682 GCA_964459485.1 uncultured Desulfocapsa sp.
GGTCTGTCTCACCGGCCAGAACACGTCGAACGCGATCTCGGTGACGATGGTGCCAAAGAGATCCAGCCAGGGCAGAAAACGTCCCGGCAGGGAGGAGATATTAAAACCGATATCAATGTAGGAGATATGGTCAGTTCCCAGTTCACTGATAAGCAGGGTTTGCCCTGCAACTTCTGTCACCTGTACCTGATGGGAATCCACCTTCTTTTCAAGATCAGAAAGGCCTAGCTGGGGCAGCAGGGCCAGGGTTTCAACGGAGTTTGGCCGCTGCTGATCCGCCATCAGTTCCTGGGTTCTGGCAATGAGATTTTCACGCCCTGTGGCGTCCAGCCCCGCCTCATACTCCTTGAGGCGCACTGCTTCACTTGCCTGATCTCTGGCCTGTTTTTTAGGATCTGGCCGCAGGGTAATGACCACGGTGGCCGGGTTGTTTAAGAGATAGGTCTTAATCAGCTCTTCAAAGTAGTTTTCTTCCAGGGCCTTGCGGCGGATGGTGGCAAAGAGTGCATTAATTTGCAGGGAATCGTAAGGATCAGTGCCATATTTAAAGGCTGGCATGGCCTTACCGATGAGATCAAGGCCACGTTGGGCCTTGCAGCCCTCCTCCCGCACGCCAAACTCATATTTGTTGAGTTCAGAGAGAATCAACTCACTGCCCAGACCTTCTGTTGCAACCTGGCTCAGGGTCTGTTCAAAGAGTTTCAGAAAGGCGTCCCGTTTTTCAGGATCGCTGCCCACAAGATAGGTGACCATCATGGTCTTAAAGCTTGAAGTGGAGATATAAAATCCGCCAAAATCTTTGCAGAGACCGCTGCTGATAATAGTCTGCTTCAGGGGCGAGGCATCCGAATTGTAGAGGATATTGGCGATAATCTGAAAGGCGGCGTTCTCTTCACGTTTAAGCACCGTTGACACGGTGGAGGCCACGGCCAGAAAGGTCTTCTCTGCAATATCTGGGGAGTCCACGCTGTAGCTGTCTTCAAGATAGGTCTTCTGAGCGATGTCCTGGCCAGCAATCACCTCGGCCCGTGTTCCCCTCTCCTTGAAGTCGATGAGGAAATTCTCCTGAAGATAGCTGAGTTCCCGGTCAAGGTCGGCATCTCCATATACAAAAAAGGTGGCGTTGGAAGGATGGTAGTGGGTCTTGTGGAAGGCGCAGAACTGTTCATAGGAGAGCTCCGGGATATTTTGGGGGTCACCACCGGACTCATGGGCGTAGGTGGAGCCCGGCATCAGGCCACCGTAGATATGGTGGAAGATAAGGCGGATGGGGTCGGAAAAGGCACCCTTCATCTCGTTGTAGACTACGCCCTGGTACTGCAAAGGGCTCTGTGTATCTTCCTGGTGGTAATGCCAGCCCTCCTGCTCAAAGGTGGATTTTGCCAGCAGCGGATTGAGCACCACATCCATATACACATCCATGATATTGAAGTACTCCTTCAAATTTCGGGTGGCAAAGGGATAGTAGGTGATATCCGATCCGGTCATGGCGTTAAGGAAAGTCATTAGACCGCCCTTGTTGATCTCCCCAAAGACATCCTTTACCGGATATTTTTTTGACCCCATAAGCACGGAGTGTTCCAGGATATGGGCCACCCCCCGTGAGTCTGCCGGGATGGTGTTGAAGGATGCGGAGAAGGTCTTATTGCTGTCGTTATTCTTTATGGCCAGGAGCGGACAGCCCAGCACGTCGTGCTCAAAGAGGTACACATCGGCCTTGATCTCATCAATATGCTGTTTCTGTTTGAGGGTAAATCCGGAGTAAGAGTTGCCTGGAGTATGGGTCATTATGGTCTCATGGTTAGAATGTTTTTGAGGAGTCGAGTAGAAGTGTTACCGGGCCGTCGTTCACTAGAGCCACATCCATATGGGCCTGGAATGTACCACTGGCGGTGTGAATGCCCATCTGTTTTATGCTCTGTATGAATTTTTGGTAGACTGTTTTGGCATGATCCGGGGCAGCTGCTGCCGAATAGCCGGGGCGACGGCCCTTACGGCAGTCACCATAGAGGGTAAACTGGGAGACAATGAGCATGGCCCCTCCGGTATCCAACAGGGAGCGGTTCATCTTGCCCTGCTCATCTTCGAATATTCGGAGATTGGCGATCTTCTCGGATAGCCACTTTATTTCTTTCTCGCCATCATCTCCATGAACCCCTAAGAAGATCAGGAGGCCTCCTTCGATTGCACCCGTGATTTTGGTGTCAACAGTGACACTGGCCCTGCTAACCCGCTGAATAACTGCCCGCATCTGTGAGCCAGCTTAAAAGGGTTGTCCGAACATAACCCAGGCGGTGGAGGTCTCATCTGAGAATCCCACATCAAATCGGATGACGGCACCACTGAGCATGGTCCGGATTCCAAACCCGCCATCCATCTTCCAGTCTTTAAAGATGTCTGTGCTGTAGCCGTTGGCAACCCTGCCGCCTTCGGCAAAGGCCACCAACTGCAGCCAGTCACTTTTTAGGAATTTAAGAAAAGAGATGTTGCCAATGGGATTCCAGTCCAGGGTGTAGCGATACTCTGCTGCGGTATAGAGCGCAGAACGGTCGTTAAAGCGGTTCATGGGATAGGCACGCATGCGATAAAAACCGCCAAGGGTAGCCCCCTCATAGAATGGCGGGCGTTCGGTAACGGAGATACTGCCATCAGGGTTGGTGCTTTCGTTCCAGCTGAGGCTGTCTCCAGTCCACATATTGAGGGCTATAATGCGCTGTTTGGCCCAGGCGGATTTACCAAGGGAGAAGTACTTACTGGCCTCAAATTCCATAAATGTCCACTCATACGGAGACTCAAGCCAACCAAAGTCACGGGTAATGCTGATATACTGTGCACTTCCCTTGGATGGGTTTGAGGGGAAATCGGTATTGTTATAGGAGACTGCAAATTCCAGGGGATGGACGGTGGCGTCCCTTTCTCCTTCAGTGAACTCAAAGCTGCGATAGCGGTTGTACTGTCTCAGAAGCAGAGTGGTGACACCGTTTTGCAACGGGTTCCAGGCGTCGCCTCCCACGGGTCTGGACTGGAGCAGGCCGCCCTTTAAGGTGTAGTGCTGCATGGCATCATTGCGGGCAGCACCCCAGGGCAGAACATATTCCAGGCGAAAGTCGGTCCAGTTGTCATATCCGGCATCTTCAAGGTAACCATCCATATGCGAGTCATTGCTGCCGGCCCGGACAGTATCTGCCTCAAAAGGCACATTGGTATAGGCCCTGTTTCGAGGATAGTGGCCAGCCATTCCCTGGGCTCCAAAGAAGAAACGCTTGGCAAATGAGGGTCGAAAGTCCCACATCCCAAGAAAAATGGCCTCTGCGTCATCTGAGCTTCCAAAGACGGTGCCTCCCAGGATAAGCTGATCCTGACCGTAACCCTTGGTTCCGGCACCAATACCAAACGTGCCTCCCATACTTTCTGATGGAAAGGCGTAGGGTAGAATCAGGCTGTTCCTGACTCCTGCCTCTGGATTTTCTGCACGGGTAAGACTACTTTTAATGGAGGTATTGGGCCTGGCTGCAAGGGGGGGAGCCAGAAGGAGAGTGCTGAGCCCAAGGATACAGAATGCTTTGAAGGAAAGAGAATAGCTCATTGGATGGCCTGTCTGAGTGGTGGTTAGAGAATGACAAATTAATGAATTAATCTTACCCGATAATACACAATAAGCCAAATGTTCTCATTGGATTGTCTTAAAGAAAAGAAAAATTCCCATGCGCAGAAGGCGGGCTGTGGTTTCTGTACTAGGGTTGAGGCCAGCTCTGGATAATCCTGTGTTCTGTATCCAGTTTGCAGGCCTTCACCAAGGGATCATGATAGAAGGTAAACCAGCTGTTTAATTTCTGATAGTAACTGAAATACTCCTCTTTCCTGTCAATGACTTCAAGGGGGAAGTTATCATAGGCCATAACCCACAGGGGGTTGTTATGGTCGTGAGTGGGGAAGAGATCAGCCAGGTGGACTGCTGTCTCTCCCTGAGACTGAATCTCCACTAGCTGGTGGCCTCTGGTGTGGCCGCCTGTATGGCGCAGGGTGATCCCAGGGCAGACTTCATGGTCGCCAGATATTATGGTCAGTTTACCATCCTTTTTAAGGGCGTTAAAGTTTTGGGGCCAGTAGGTGGACTCAGCCCTACGGCAGGGGGCGTTTACATCCTGCCACTCTGTCTCCTGGACGTAGTGGATGGCAGAGGGGAAGGTCAGCTCTTCTTCGCCCTGTCGGTTATGCATCACAACACCACCCGCATGGTCAAAATCGCAGTGGCTGAGGAGCACCATGTCGATATCCTGGCAGGTGAGATCCAGAACGGCCAGATCCTCCACCAGAGACCAGGGACTCTTTACCTGAAAAATTGAGAGCTGTTTTGGGGTCAGTTTGTTGCCAAGACCGGTATCCACAATGATATTTTTATCGGGAGTTTGGATAAGGAGCACATCGTTGGTGTAGTGCAGCAGATTTCTGGAATCCGCCTTTCGTTTGCGTTCCCAGAGGGTTTTGGGGACGGGGCCGAACATGGTGCCGCCGTCGAGCATAAAGTCTCCACCGTTGAGCCAGTGGATCTGGAAATCACCGATTATGAGAGGGGGCGTTTTCATGGATATCCTTTCTGTTGGTCAGGTATGCTTTAGTTATACCGCTGTTAAAAACTCCCAAGAGTTGACCAGAGAACTCCGGCTGCGATGGCAGATCCG
>CAYWMZ010000229.1:0-4679 GCA_964459485.1 uncultured Desulfocapsa sp.
AAAATCAGGGCCTACCCATCATTCTGCTCACCAAGCACTTTGGCAGCTTCCCATTTAACCATGGCCGGGTCGGCGGTATGCTGGCCGTTGACCGACACGGGCCGCACTCCCACCACGGCGACGATCTGGTAATTGTCCAGGCAAGCCATGTGGGCTACGACCCAGACACCGGCGAATACGGCACCTATCGCAGATCCCAGATATCCGGCAACAACAGCTGTGTCTCCTGCGGCAAGCTGACCCATGTCATCGACCCCTACCTGAAACGCTACAAATTTGCCCAGGACCGAACCTTCCTGTGGCAGGACCAGGATGGGCGCTGCCTGCTCACCATCAAAAATTCTCTCATCGATTTTAACTCCCACCCGGTGGAGCAGGGGCTGGTATTAAAACTTGCCAATATGGTGGAACCTGACGGCCAGGGAATCATCCGTCCGCTACACTCTGCCTCCACCACCCAGACCTATGAGATTTCAACGACCTTCAAAAAGCGTCTTGACGATGCAGGATACCAGTGGGAATCAGGCCATGAAGAGAGCATAGGCAAATGGCTGACCTCCGATCTCTTCTACTTTAAGGCCGATTTTCACGAGACCGATGATTCCATTCTCCTCGAGAAAAACCTGATCGAATTCATGCCGGATATCGTGAGTGCCAAATACCCCTCCCTCAGGGCAGCAAAGACTACTGTGCAGCTTGAATTTGCCCGTGTGGTTGAATCCATTCGCAAGGGGGACGAATATACCAACCGCAACCTCCTCTATATTGCTGGGCTCAATATTGACATCCCGGAACGGGGCGGCTTCCCGGCCACCAATTATTTTGTACCCTGGGCCGCACATGTACAGCTGGCGAATGGCACCCCGGTGGAGTATACCCATCCCATAGAGCAGGAAGATCTTTTCGCCAAGCTCATAAGCCAAAGCACTGATAATCCAGATAGAATTGACCTGAAAGAGAATATTCAACGTATGCTCAAAGCCCCCCGTTTTGACATTCGGGTTATTTAACAGAGAAGCCACACAATCACGGGAAAACCCACTACTGTCTTGTCTACAGATCACCTGGCCCTGGTGGAACTGATGAACTTTACGGGAGTGGTGATCTCAGCAATTCTCCCTGGTTAGCTGACAAACTCCGACAGATCAGAATCGAGAATGGCTTTCAACTCAGCGAAGTTCTCTTCACGGCTCTCCGTAAACAGAAATCCAAAAACGGGATAGCTTTTATAGTCAATCTTGCGCAGCTCCAGCACCTTCTCAAAACCTGCGCACAAGGCATCGTAGTCAAATAATGCAATTGAGCTCCCCGCTTGACCTGTGGAATTATCCAGCACGATGAGACTGTAACGTTTTCCCTCCTGGTCACGAAGGATTTCGTTCCAATCCGGGCGTCTCCCCGTGTAGTAATAGAGGTACGGATTAAAACCATAGGCCATGGCCGTAGCGTCCGCAGTAGTGCACCAGCCTCCAAAACGCATGGGATTGACCTCAATTGGTAGAAGGCTACCATCTATCTCCCGTCTCAGTTCTATATGTACCGGAAAATTGCGAACCCCTGAGACCTCGGCGATACTCTCCACAAATTCTGTGAACTCCTCAATATTTTGCTCAATAATTGTTTTGGAGGTGGAGTATACCCGGTCACTGACATCCGTATCAGTTGAAAAACTGTGGTGAAAGACACTGAGAATAACCGCCTTACCCGAACCATCATAATAGGCATCAATGGCAAACTCATCCCCATTGATACACTGCTCAATGATAAACGATCCGGTTCCCAGAACCTCAGCCGGATAGAGGCCCTTGAGCTGCTCCATCTCAGCTGTTATTGCATCAAAAATCCCCCGCCACTCACTCTGCTCGGTCACCTTATGAACGCCCATACTGAAAAAACCGACACTGGGTTTGATAATACAGGGAAGGGGAACCGTGGATACATCAAAGCTATCAAATTCTGAGAGCTGTATCCCTTGAAAGAACAGCTGCGGGTAGAGTCCACGGCTCATCTCCCGAAATTTCAACTTGTCTTTGAAGAGCTCGATCTTTTCGGGTAGGTCACTGAAGGCCAGATTCTTTGCAATCCAACCGATACCATTCTCTGAATTGCTATAAATGGGGAGGTCGGGCTGCTCTCTTACCATGCCAATGGCCTGTTCTTCACTGATGATTCTGGTTCCTTCCAGGAGACCAAGCTCGAATGCGGCCTCAGTGCCAACCACTGGAATGGCAAAATCCCTCAGGGTCTTCTTGAAAAAATCGGAAAGATAGGGTTTTTCAACTAGAAACATAGACGGATCTCCTTAATATCCAATACCCGACTTCCCTCAAAGGGAAGCAGTCACCAAAATTTCAATACCTGCGCCACACACTCCTGACACCTGTCCCAGCATAACAACTTGCAAAGAATTTGCATAAAAAAGGCAGGTAACAAATCTGCCACCTGCCTCTCTATCCAGCCGTTAGGGTTTCACTGCCCCAGGGTCGGACTTTTATTTTTTCAGTACTGCGAGCTGCTTCTTATCAAGGATCTTACTGGTTTTATAGATACAGCTCAGGTGCAGCATGGTGGCGGCCTCCTTTAACTTTGCGACCTGCTCGACAAGGGGTTTGAGCTCCTCAGGTGGTTTTCCGGCAACACTACCCGCCGCTACCTGTTGTTCAATATCATTGATCTCTTTGGCAAAACTGCGTGCTCCGGTCATGGTCTCTTTTCGGACCACCAGGAGCTGGGTTCGCTGCTCCTCTGAAAGATTTAAATCAGGATTTTCCCACTGCTGCATCAGCAACTTAGTGAGATGGGGCATTTTTCCTGTTATCAGAAAGGGGGAATTCTTAGCCTTTCCTTTTCCCTGGGCCATAACACTCCCTGCTACGAGGAAAACAGAAAGGATCAGGACACACAATATCAGGCGTTTTTTTATCATTGAACACTCCTTGTAGGTATAATAGTTATTCCCGCTTGGTATTTTCCTAGAATAGCGGATTCCTCAAAAAGTACAAATAAAATGTTACTCAGCACTACCTTGACCCCCGAATGGTTCACCATGATTTGCTTTTTTATTGGAACTATCATAACCTGAAGTATCAAGTAAATTGCTTCTAATTGCCGAAAACTAGGCTATTACACTCCCACTATGCTGCCCCGGTTTCTATGATATTTGACTGCCACTGCCATATTTTCAATAGACCCTGTATTCCCTTCTTTGGGATGATTCGGAACCGTTTTATGGAAATATTGTATGGCTCCGCCTTTAACCCTCGCTGCGACCTGGGTTTTGAGGATTCTATCCGCAGTGCCAAACGGACCATAGAGGAACAAGGTTTTGCCGGGATCAAACTCTATCCACTCTTAGGCTATCCCCCCTGCAACAATGAAGATCAGCGTATCAATAAATCCCTAAACCTGCGCTACCACTACTGCTGTTCCCCCGATGACGGAGGTGAACGGCAAGCCCCATTCCCATTAGCACCCATTGCAGCTGATGTGCCGGTGCCTATTCCGATATACCAGTGCCCGGAGAATACCCCGCTCCTTGCAGACTATCCCCTTTTACATACACAACACAGAAAACAACTAAGATGCTAAACTTCCTAGACTCCCAACGGACTCTACACCACAAAAGCCCGCCTGGATCCACCAGGCTCCCCACCAAAAACATCCTCTGTGTAACCCTCTATTTTGACGACAGCCACCGCCCCATACGACGTAAAACCAAACTGCCCCAGGGAATGGGTGCAGCCTTTCTTGCCGGGGCCTTCGCCCCACAATTCTGCCACATCAAGACCTATAGTGAAGTCTACAGCGGTCCTTTGGAAAATAAAAAGCTTCTGGCGTGGCCTGATCTGATAGTCCTCACCGGACTCAGCAACTGTCTGGACAGGATGCTCCACATCACCGCCTACGTCAGATCAAAAAACCCAAAGGTGATTGTAGTTGCCGGAGGCCCTCCCATTCGCGCCTTTCCCCGATACACCTCCCTTTTTTTTGACTATTGCTGCAGCGGAGACATCGAACAACTCCAGGAGGTGGTGCGGGAGGCCCTAGGCCCTGAATATGTGGCCGATGAGATGATTCCGAGGCTGGATCTTGCCTACTGGCTCGGAATCCACGGCCATGTCGAGACCAGCCGCTACTGCAACTTTCGTTGCAACTTCTGCTCACTCACTGCAGAGAAGGGCCGTTATCAGAAGTATGATCTGCACTATATTGAGAAACAGTTCAGACTTATGGGCAAGCGGCGCACCGTCCACTTTATCGACAATAACTTCTACGGAAACGACCGCGATTTTTTTCTGGCCCGACTGGCCCTTATTGACAGGTACCGGAAAAATGGATTTTTTAAGTACTGGTCAGCACTGGTGAGTGGTAATTTTTTCTCCAATGAGGAGAACCTTCGCCTGGCCGCTAAATCTGGTTGTACTGCCCTCTTTTCCGGGGTCGAATCCTTTGATAATGCCTCACTGCAGAGGTACAACAAACTCCAGAACAGCAGGCTGCCCCAGGTAGAACTCATCAGCCGTTGCCTTAAACACGGGATTGCCTTCTGGTACGGGCTCTTTATGGATGTCTACCAACGGAGTGTCCATGACATTCAACAAGAGCTGGATTTTATCTTCTCCAATTCAGAGATCAGCCTGCCCGGCTTCTTCACCATCCCCATACCCCTGCCCGGCACC